>DASROV010000210.1:0-4252 GCA_035646755.1 Trueperaceae bacterium
CGTCGGGCACCATGACCAGGCAGGTGCTGAAGTTCTCTTCGGGCTTCAGCCCCTTGAGCCCGAAGAGGTGCAGCTCGTAGCCGTCCCGGGCCACCACGCCGTAGGGGTTGGGCGCCTTCTGGTGGTAGGTCACGGCAAAGCCGATGGCGGTGAAGAACTCCAGGGTTTCGTCGAGCGAGATGCAGGGCAGGGCGGGGATGGTCTTGGGGGCGGGCTGCATGGGCGGCAAGTATAGATGGGCGGCCGCGTAAGAGCGTTTCGCCCTGTCAAGTGCTCTTAGACTTATCGCTCCCAAGCATCGGACACCGGAGCCGAGGTTGAGTCCAGTGACATTGGCCCTTCAGTCGGCTCGTGGCGCCATCTCGTCCCATCCAAGCATCAGCGACCGCGTTCAAAGGATCATCGACGTAGGTGAGCGCCCTGAGGTGGGACCAGCCCAATTCTCTACGCAGTGTGTAGACAATCGCCTCATCGGGTAACGCTTGGGTAAAGCGCACCATGTGGTGCAGGTTCTGGGTCGAGAAACCGCGACCCAGGTCGGCAGTCAATTGTCTCGACAGCGTGGAGACAATCTCCTGCGCCCTCAAAGCAAGCGATGATGCAAGAACGGCTGACGGCGGCCATGGAGACGCCGAAACTGTTCGTCGGGAACGTTCGGGGGTTCTTCCGGAAGCTGCGCTGAGGCGGGGTGGCAAAGACCGTAGAGCCGACGCGACCGCGCTAGTGTTTCCTTCAGGTGCTATAGAAGGCCCTGTCCCCAGGTGCTATTATCAGGGCACTTGCAGGGAAGGGTCGATCGAAATGGGCACCAAGTTCTCCGAAGACATCGTCCCACTCACCGATCTCAAGGTCAATCCGGGACGGGTGGTCAAGCATGTGACTGAAGTCCGTAGGCCGGTGCTGTTGACGAGCCGCGGTCGCGGTGTAGCAGTCGTGCAAGCGTTAACGGACTACGAAGCAGCCGAGGAGGAGCGCGCTTTCATGCGGGCAGTGGTAATCGGCCTGGCCGATCTCGAAGGCGCTAGGGAGAGTTCGCTGGAAGAAGCCAAGGCCAGGCTCGGGCGCAGGTAGGGGTGCTCACCGCCGCGGTTCACTTCGCGGAATCCGCGGTCGCCGATCTCGAAGACCTAAGGGCCTGGTATGAAGCTCAGGGTGTCCGGGAAGTCGGCGACCGACTCATTGACGAAATCTTCCAGAGCATCGAGGCGCTGGCTGACCACCCTGACATGGGACGCATCGTCCCTGAGTTCGAACAACGATTCTTGCGAGAGATCATCCTTCCGAATTTCCGGCTGGTCTATCGGCGCGATGAGAGGCATTTCTGGATCGTTCGGATCTGGCGAAGCGAGCGGCTACTCGCGCTGCCAGGCAAGTAGGCAGGAATCCTTGGCGGCAAAGTACGTGGCGGGTGTCGTCAGTGACGCTCCCACGGCCAGGGGCCCGGGGCAACGGCGAGCCCAACGGCTTTCGGTCCGGTATGAACGGCGAGCGCCACTCCCACAGGCGCGACGTCGCTCCACAGCAGTTCGTGATCCTGACTAAGACGCTCCTGTAGGTGCTCGGCGTCCTCGCGCTCTTCGCCGTAGACGAACGCGGCGCGTAGCGGGGTGCCGGCCCCGAAGCGAGTCGCGACCTGTCTGGCGACCGCGTCCATCGCCTTGAGCCAACTGCGCGCGCGTCCCACGTTGGTGTAGGTCCCCGCCGCCTTGTCGACCGTGACCACCGGCCTGAGGCTCAGCATCGCGCCAAGAGTTGCCTGTACGCGTCCAAGTCGTCCGCCGCGGCGGAGGTACTCAAGCGTGTCGATGGTGAAGTACAGCTCCGTCTCGGCGTGAACCTCACGCATCCAGGCGACCGCGGTATCGGTGTCGTGGCCTAGAGAGCGAGCGGTCATGGCGGCGTGGACCTGGAAGGCTTGGGCGGCCGACAATGTGCCGGAATCGTGCAAAGTTACTGACGCGTCTGGAGCGAGCGCCTTGGCCTGTTCGGCGGCGTTCAGGCTTCCCGACAAGCCCTCAGAGATCGTGACGGCAAGCACGGCTCGGGACGCGGCCCGGTAGAGGACCGCGTACTGTTCAGGAGCGGGCTGGCTGGTGGTGGGGTGCGGCTCGCCGCCACGCAGCTTGTCGAAGAACTCGGTGCGAGGCAGTTCGTCGGCCGAGAAGCTGGCTGAACCGAAGTTGAGCGTGAAGGGGGCGAACGGCACGTCGTTTAGCAGCGTTGGGAAGGCGTCAAGGCCGCCATCGGCGACGACATCGAACTTCGGGGCGTGAGGCGGGGTGGAAGCTGGGGATCGGTCGAGCACGACGAGTTCCTCCTTGCGTGACGCAGGTAAAGACATAGTGCAGCGAATGGGAACGTAGCTAGGTTAGCGGGTTACCATGCCGCGCTCACGGGGAGGGGATCGTCACCGAGTTCATGACCACGCTTACATCACCGTCCTGGCTCGGCACGGCGCTCTCGGGTCTGGCTTCCTGTAGCGCCGCCCCCGCCGGCGGCAGTCCGTAGCTGAGATCGCCGACCATCACAGCAAGCGGCGCCGAGTTGCCGATGTGGAGCTCGATCGTGGTCCCGTCGCAGTCGGTACCGTGGCAAGTGAACGTGGTTGGTCTGCCGGTTTCCTCGGCGTCTTCGACCGGCATGACGTACGAAGTTCCAGGAACCGCGATGCTTTCGAGGTCGGAGCCGGCCGGGACCATGAGCACGATTCGCGGCGCTCCGCGAGGCGAGTTCAGCTGCAGGGTGACGATCCTGACGTTGGCCGTCGACTCGTCGGAGACCACCGTGATGCTAGGGGGTGTCGCATCGAGCGGTGGAGCGTCAGCGGATAGGAAGCTTGCGCTGGTCCACGGCAACCGGATCGAGTCTTCGTGCACGAATGTCGCTACTTCTGATAACTCTTCCGTCAACGGGGGAGCCGGGAACGCATCGATGAGCCACCAGGCTTGACTCGGTTGTCCCTCTTCGGCCCGTTGAAGGTGCAGCAGGCTCAGCCGTTGTGGGCGGAACGCGGAGAAGTTCTCCGCGTCGACCGCCATCGCGCCGGTGACGATCACTCCGGCCAAGGCCGCTAGCATCAGCACGGCGCGGCCCTGGCCATGACCAACCGGTGGGGCGACAAGCGGCGTGAGCGCCGTGAAGGCCAACGCCGCGCAGACGGCGATGGCAGCGGTGAACTCGAGACCGAGTCCCGACTCGATACCGAGAACGAACGGCAACCACAGATACGCCGTGACGAAGGCGGTGAGCGTGGCCGCCAGCGGGCCCGCCCATACCGAGTGCAATTGCGGCGTGAGCACCGCCAGCCCGTACGCAGCAGCGCTGGCCAACAGCGGCACGAGGAAGAACACGCTGGCACCAGGCAAAGCGACGGCGGCCACTACGGACGCCAAGCCCCACAGCAGCCAGACGCCGGCGCTCATCCCCCAGAAGCCGGCCCTGCGGGCGAGTGGCGCGGCCGCGAGGAGGGTGCCTAGAAATGCGGCCAGCCAGATGGCGGCGCGCGTCGGCAAGGGGTCGGCGTAGAAGAAGGAGCCGCGGCCCGTGATCGCGGCGATCACCTCGACGACAGCTGTGCCTAGCGCCCCGGCGAAAGCCAGCCCGAGTACCGTGGCGAGCACACCGAGGCCGACGCCGGGCCAGTCGAGCAAGCGGCGACGGCTGAGCACGACGATCATCACCACCCATAGCAGCATACAGACAACCGCAAGCGGCACGGCCCATCCGACGGGAAGTCGCAGCACGCTACCCGGCACGAGGTCTAGGTAGATGCTGCTGCCTGCCGCGGGATCCGAGAGGTCGATCGAACCGAACGCCCGAGCCGCCGCCAGGACGTTGTCGCCGTGGTGCTGGAGGCTGGCGCGGTCGAGGTGCTCGAGGTCGTCGAGGGGCGTGTGGTAGTGCGCGACCTCATCGCTGTACGCGAAGTTGATGCCAGCTAGGCCGGCCTCCTTGTAGACGCTGAAGTCGGTGTCGTTCGGCAGCAACCGGTAGAGCTCGTAAAGCAGCGAGTTCGCCACCGGTCGCGGCGCCCGCTCTGCGAACGCCTCGATCAGCCAAGCGTTGTTCTCGCTGGTCTCGAACAGCATGCTCTGCCCGGAACTGCCACGCGCCTCGAGGTTGACGACCACGCCGACATCGGCAAACCAAGGGTGCGTGACGAACGCCTCGGCGCCGAGCAGGCCCACCTCCTCGCCGTCGGTGAACAGCAGGATCACCGGGTTGAGCAAGGGCCCTTCCGCCAGCAGCAGGC
>DASROV010000211.1:0-2859 GCA_035646755.1 Trueperaceae bacterium
GACAGCGGGCGAGGGGCGGGCTTTCGAGAGCCACGAGACGGCCTGCGTGCTCAACACGAATTCAGTCGATGCCTGGCTCGAGGTCGTCCTCTATTTCGAGGACCGCGAGCCTGTCGGTCCGTATCGCCTCGTCGTACCGGCGGCCCGCACCATGCACCTGAGGTTCAACGACCTCAAGGACCCAGAGCCGGTGCCGCGCGACACCGCTTACGCCAGCGTGATAACCAGCGACCAGCCGATAGTGGTGCAACATACGAGGCTCGACTCGCGTCAGAGCGAGCTGGCACTGCTCAGCACGGTGGCGTTCCCGATCGACTGACGACGCTCGGGGCCGGCGCTCCGCCCCCACCCCTCGGCAACCGAGAGCGAGCCGGGGGTCGAGGCTCGCTCTCGGTTACCGCGAGAGGACAACGCGGAATCAGGCGTCGCGCTTGTCCCTCTTGGCAAGAGGATCGGCGTCGTCGTCGCGGTCGAGGTCATCGGCCGCGTCGGCGAGGTCAGAACGCCCTCGATCGAGGCGGTCTCTGGCGCGGTCAGCCAGATCACGGGCACCATCAGCACCACGCTCAGCCAGATCACGGGCACCATCAGCACCACGGTCAGCCAGATCACGGGCACCATCAGCACCACGATCGGCCCAATCGCGCGCCTTCTCGGCGCTGCGGTTGCCGACGTCTGTAGCGGCGTCGGCGCCGCTATCGATCCAGTTCCTGGCCGTTTCGGCGCCGCTGTTGGCCATGTCCGCCACCCGGTCGGTAGTGCGGTTGGCCGCGCTCGTGCCACGCTCCATACCGTCGCTGGACATGTCGCCAGCGTCGTCCACGCGGTCGACGTTGCGGTCGATGACCTTGCCGGCACGATCCACATTGCGGTCGATGGCGTTCCCGGCACGATCCACATTGCGGTCGATGGCCCCGCCTGCACCCTGCGCGCTGGTGCTCTGCATGCCGGCGCCCTGCGTGCGAGCATCGCTGACGTTCCCGGCGCTGTCGACCGTGCGACCGGCGGTAGAAGCCGCGCTGGCGGCCCCGGCGGCACCAATAGCCCCGGCGGCGCCGGCGACACTGCGGTCGGAGTCATGAGCGCTGCCGGTTGGGTATTCGGAAGCGCGGTCCGGCGAGCGAGCGCCCTTATCCCCGCGCTGGGTGTCGTGGGTGTCGTGGCCGTCGTAGCCGACGTCGTCACGGTGCATGGAGCGCTTAGCCTCACCAACGGCCCGGTCACGCTCGGCCTCGGCGTGGGGTCGTTCGGAGGGATCGTGCCAGCCGGTCTCGTGCTGTCCCGACTCGACGAGTTCCTTGAAGCGCTTGAGGTTTGCCTTCATGCGCCCGTTGACGACGCCGAGCAGGACGCCGACGTTCTCCACGAAGCCTTCCGGTTCGTATTCGATGTGCAGGTTGACTTGCGTGGTGTCCTGGTCGACCTTGTCGAAGGTGACCTCACCGGCGTTGCGCGAGCCGGCGACGCTCTGCCAGGCGATGGCGGTGTCGGGCTCCTCCTTGGTGATCTTGGCCTCCCACTCCTCCTCGCGGCCGCCGATCTCCGCTCTCCATAGCAGCTTGTCCGGCGCTGTCCTCCTTACCTCCTCTACGCCCTCCATGAACCCCGGGAAGCGCTCGAACTGGGAGAAGAGGTTGTATGCCTCGGAAACGTTGACGTTCACAGCGATCGACTCGTCGAACCTGGCCATCGTTGACTCCTTTCGTGTGCGTCGTGTGGGTTGAATCTAGGGGCAGAGAACATGGGAAACGTCCGAGACGCCTGAGAAGCCTGACTTTGGGTGCTTCTCATGCGCTTCTAATCGCCAGCAGACACTCGCAAAGTCCTCGCGCTCCTAGCATCGTGTCGTTAAGCCGTGAGTGGCGCTCCACTACTTGGCCCAGCGTGGACCCGGTTGGCGTCGCTGACGGTCGCCAATGAGGAGGTAAGCCGTGAAGCAGAAACTCTTCGCAGTCTTCGCAGGATTGACGCTGCTCGTCGCCATCGGCGCATGTAGCCCAGCCCTCACGCCGACGACCTTCGAGGTGGTGTTGACCCCCGCCCAGGAAGTGCCGCCGACCGACTCCGCCTCCGACGCCACCGGTACCGCCAACGTGACCGTCGCCGGTAACCGCTTGGCCATCGACGGTGCCTGGGACGGCTTCGACATCGTCGATCCCGGGGCGCACGTTCACGGGCCGGCCCTCGCAGGTGCCAACGCCGGCATACTTTTCGCGCTCTCCTACGACAACGCCAGCCGCACCTTCGAAGGCACGTTCACCCTCGACCAGGAGCAGATGAGCAACTTCCTCGACAACGAGCTCTATATCAACCTGCACTCCGCCGCGTTCCCGGGCGGCGAGATCAGGGGTCAGATAACTCCTCCGTAAGGCCTGAAGACCGAAGCACGCGATGGGAGGGTCGCTCATGGGTATTCCCGCATGACCGAACACTCGCAAGGCGGCTCTCCCTACCGCGTTGGCTCGGCGACCCCCGGCGTGAAGCCGCCCGAACAACCGCCAGCGCCCGAGTTCGACCGGCGCATGAGGTTCCACCCATCGCAGGTGCCAGGCATAGTGCTCGTGGCGTTGCTCCCTGTGCTCTCCATGTTCGGTGTACTCGGGGTCTACGGCGACAGTGTGAGCACCGCGTCGGAGCTAGTCGAGCTCACGGTCGAGTACTCGGCGACGAACCGCTTCAAGGTGCGGCGACCCTTAAACATCGAGCTGACCAATGTGGGCCCGAGTTCGCTGCCGACGGTGCGGGTGGCGCTCTCGGCTTCCTACATCTTCGCGTTCTCCGACGTCGCGCTCACCCCCGGTCCAGAGCACATCGACGGCGACAACTACTACTTCCTGCTTAGCGACATCGCCCCAGGCG
>DASROV010000212.1:0-5784 GCA_035646755.1 Trueperaceae bacterium
GGGCGTGGCGGCGTTCGGCATCGACCCGCGCAACATGTTCGAGTTCTGGGACTGGGTCGGCGGGCGTTACTCGCTGTGGTCCGCGATCGGCCTCAGCATCGTGCTGGCCGTCGGCTTCGAGGCCTTCGAGGAGCTGCTCGCGGGCGCCAACGCTGTCGACGAGCATTTCCTCACCGCCCAGCTGGAGCGCAACGCGCCGGTGCTGCTCGGCATGCTCGCCGTCTGGTACCGCAACTTCCTCGGCGCGCAGAGCAAGGCCGTGCTGCCGTACGACGAGTCGCTCGAGTTCCTGCCTTCCTATCTGCAGCAGGCCGACATGGAGTCAAACGGCAAGAGCGTTGATAAGGAAGGCCGGCACGTGCCATACGAGACCGGACCGGTGGTGTGGGGCGAGCCGGGCACCAACGGCCAGCACGCCTTCTACCAGCTTCTTCACCAAGGCACGGCACTGGTGCCGGCCGACTTCATCGCACCGGCGCGCTCGCACTACCCGCTCGGCGAACATCACCGCGTGCTGCTCGCCAACTTCGTCGCCCAGACCGAGGCGCTGATGCGCGGCCGCAGCGAGGAGGAGACGCGCGAGCTCCTTCGCGAACAAGGCGTCGACGGCGACCTCGACCTGCTGGCAGCGGCGAAGTCGTTCCCCGGCAACCGGCCGACGACGTCGATAGTCCTACCCCTGTTGACCCCGCGGACCCTTGGCATGCTCATCGCACTTTACGAGCACCAGATCTTCGTCCAAGGCGTGGTGTGGAACGTCAACAGCTTCGACCAGATGGGCGTGGAACTCGGCAAGGAGCTGGCCGAGGGGATCCTAGGAAGGCTCGAGCCGGGGTCGACGGCGTCAGGCGAGCGCCACGACTCGTCCACCGAGGGGCTGCTCACGTACCTCCTGGCACACGCGTTCTGACTATTTAGCAAACGTGACGGCCGCTAGGTCACGAGACGCCAAGCGCGTCGGCTACCGACCGGTTACGATTCTCTTCCATGGCCAAGAAGAAGTCGAAGAAGAACAAGTCGAACAAGAGCTCGGCGAGCGGGGGAGCGACCTCGTCCACGGCTGCGACAGGGGGAGCGACGGCGCCTGCGGCGGCATCCGCCGGAGTCACCGCCACTAGCTCGGAAGTTCCGGCCTCACGCGTGCCGAGAAGTGCGTCGAGCACCAAAACTACCGCCGCTGTGCGCGGCAGCCGGCGCAAGCGGCAGCAACGCACCAAGGTCGCCATCATCGCCGGCATCGTGACGGTCGTGGTCGTGGCTATCGCCGTCCAGGTCGTGCGCGAGCTGAATCGGCCCGGGGAGCGCTTCGCGAGCCAAGGCAACGTCCACCTGGTGTCGCTGGCCTCCCCCCATGTGCCGTACAACAGCAACCCGCCCACTTCCGGCCCGCACATGCCGAGCGTGGCCGGCTGGGGCTCGTACACCGAGCCGGTCGAGGAC
This sequence comes from Trueperaceae bacterium, assembly GCA_035646755.1. Lineage (GTDB taxonomy): Bacteria > Deinococcota > Deinococci > Deinococcales > Trueperaceae > DASRWD01. The sequence continues at coordinate 1,441 of DASROV010000212.1, forward strand.
GAATACCTCGTTCACAACCTGGAAGACGCCGGCATCGTCCTCTGGTACGAGCTGGGCACGCCCGAGGAGAACGACGCGCGTGTCGCGGCCCTGGAAGAGGTATCGAGAGGTTATGACCGCATCGTCATCGCCCCCCGCGATGACCTCGGCTCGCAGTACGTGGTCACGGCCTGGACCAGGTTGCAGCGCTTCGACGAGATAGACGCCGAGGCGATGGTCAAGTTCATCGAAGCCTACGAAGGCATCGACCACCACCCGCGATAAGGGTTGGCCTTGCCGGCGCCGAGGAAGGCGCCAGCAAGGGCCAGGAACGTGCGCGGCGTCAACTGCTCCTGTGTGCTAAGCAGGTACACCGGTTCCCAGGCCTCGGGCCTGAACTTGCGTTTGAACGAGTACAGTCCACCAAAGTCGTAGAGCCTATGGCCTCGTTTCACGGCTAGCCTTTCGGCGACTTCGACACAGCGCTCGCTGGTCAGCCGAGCGGTCGGCGCGACGGCCTTCTCCTCGGCCTTCGCGATGAGCGGTGACAGCCCGAGTGTGAACCGCTCGGCATCGACGGCCAGGGCGCGCAAAGCGGTATCGAGCAGCAGCTCGGTGGTGCCGTTCGGCGCGCTCGGCCGCCGCACGATCTTCTCGACCAGCCAGCCGCGGCGCCGCGGCACGGGCGCGGCCGAGAGGTAGGCGATAACGCCGTCGTCAGCGTCGCCCTCGGAAGCGTCGCTAGTGGTGACGGCTCCGGGAACGCCCGGCCCGACTGTGGCGACGAACAGGCGTCGGTCAGCGACGGTGCCGGCGTCGGCGTGGCTGAGGTCGGAGTGCGCAAGGAAACCCAGGCGCGGCAGGCCCTTGGCGGCCAACCAAGCGGCGTGACAGTCGCGCAGGTCGTGGTCGCGCTCCCTGCCCGCGTCGACCTCGACCACCCTAACGCCCTTGTTTACGGCCCGGTTGCGCTGGGCGCGCAACGAGGCGCTGGCGTCGAAACGTCTGCCCCAGCTCTCAGCGCTCCAGGTCGGCTGCAGGCCGATAAGGTGCCGGGCGTAGCGGCGATGCTTCACCTGGGCCAATAAGCGGTTCTCGGCCGCGAAGTAGCAGACCTGTCGCCCGACAGCGAGGCTGTCGTCCTCGAACTCCTTGGCGACCGCGGCCAACCTGTCGTCCGCCGCGACCGGCGCCCCCGCCACGACCCGCATGCCCGCCACCTCGACGTAACCGACGACCGCGTCGCGCCCCAAGCTGAACCAGTGGCTCATACCGGGGTCGAGCACCTGGTGAGAGGTCGAGTTCCAGCCGTACTCGAGGACGAGTCGGCGCGCGAGGTCGGTGGGGCGGTCTGTCGTCTCCGAGACGAGCGGACTCATATTTGGGATAGTGGTGTTGGCGGCGGTGGCTGGCTGCTGCACCCGAGGATGGTAACGCCGCGATGCCGCTGGCACCGTGCTTCACTACGCGACTTGGCAGCCACCTCGCCGGGCCGCTACAGTGCTAAGCCATGGCCACGTTCGAGCAACTCGACGCGTTGGCGCGCTCGCTGCCCGAGGTTGAGGTCAAGTTCTCGACCGACGACCGCCCCGAGTACCGCGTCCGCAAGAAGCTGTTCCTGTGCCTAAGGGGCCGCCGCAAGGACGCCATCGACCCCGCGACCGGCGAGCGCATGGACGACGTGCTGATGATCCGCACGCCCGGGCTCGAAGCCAAGGAGCAGCTGCTGGCCGACGTAGCGCTGCCGCTGTTCACCACCGAGCACTTCTTCGGTTGGCCCGCTGTGCTGTTGCGGGTTCGTGACCTCGGAGAGGTTTCCGACGAGGCGCTTCATGGCCTGGTCACCGAGGCGTGGAAGGTCCAGGCGCCCAAGGGCGTGGTCAAGGCCTGGCTGGCGGCCGCGACGAGAGAGGTGGCCTGAGTGCCTGAGCACATCGCGAGAAAGGACTTCGTCGACACGTTCCTGGTGTTGCTCGACGAGACCTTCGTTCATCCCCCGAGAGCAGAAGGTAGCGCTTACCTCGACAGGGACGTCAGTTGGCGGCAGACGTTGGCGACCCTGGATGCGGATAAGGCCTCGCAGCCGATCACGGCCGGTGGCACCAGCGTGGCAGCCCAGCTGGGCCATGCCCTTTATTACCTCGAAGTACTGGAACAGTTCATCCACGGCGGGAAGCCAAAGCTTGATTGGCCGGGTAGCTGGTCACGAAGCACCGTGTCTCCTGAGGAGTGGGAGGGGCTCAAGGACGACTTCAACGCGGCCTACGAGCGCTTGCGGACGCACTGGCGCTCGGCCGAGAAGTGGGACGACGACGCGCTTGGTGACGCCCTCACGGTGCTCGTGCACTCGGCGTATCACCTCGGCGCCGTACGGCAGATCGTGCGAGTCGTCGGTGGCGTCTGAGCGCCCGTCATTGACCGCATGCCCGGCATCGGCCCCGCGCAAGGCATGAGCCGCCCACCAAGCACCCCGGCAGAACCGGAACGGCCGCGCTACACCGACGAGGCGTTCGACGGTCTCGCCACCAGCGATCTGGACTTCAGCGGCGCCCTGCTACTCGGCTGCACGTTCACCAACTGTGAGCTAAGCGAGGCGTCGTTCCGCGGTGCGCAGCTCTCGGAGTGCCGCTTCGCTGGTTGCGAGTTGACCATGCTCGACATCACAGACGCCGTGTTCCAGTCGGTCGAGTTCGAGACGTGCCGGCTGACGGGCAACGACTTCAGCTCGCTCAAGCTCGGGCCCATGGGCGTGATGGTCAAGTTCGCCGATTGCGACCTTAGCTTCTGCTCGTTCCGCAAGATGGACCTCACGGCCTGCGCCTTCGAACGCTGCCAGCTGCTCGAAGCCGAGTTCACGAGGTGTGAGCTGGAAGGCGTCACGTTCGCCGGTTGCGACCTTGGGCGTTGCACGTTCAACGCCAACAACCTCATCGAGGCCGACCTGCGCGGCGCCAGGAACTACCTGATCTCACCGCTCGGCAACCGCATCCGCGGCCTGAAGGTCGAGCTTCCCGAGGCTCAGGGGTTGCTGGTGGCGCTGGAGGTCGAACTCTATTGAGGCGCCGAACATGAGTAGCAGAGCAGCTTCTCGCGGCCCTCCCAAAAACTGTACATCCATACGCTGATAATGGAAAAGCTCGCCGACGCAGTGACTCGCATCCATACCGACGACCTTCGTGGGTCTGTCTTTGCGATGATCTGTCCTGCGTCTGCGAGCTTAGCCTTGGGTTTCAGCGGTGCATGACCTAATAGGAGCATGACCGGTCCCATGACCAGGTGACACTGCCATGGTACTCGTCCCACCAGCGTCTTGTCTGCAGCGGTGAGGACCCTCGGCGACCCATTCCAGTTGGAGAGAGGACTCCATCCATCATGGTCGCCCAGCCCGAATCGGAACCGTCTCACCTAGTCGCGGGTGTCGACACCCACACCGATACGCATACCCTAGCCATCCTCACCGCCAACGGCAACACGCTCCGCACCGAGACCTTCACCGCCGACAAGCGCGGGTACGACCAGCTCATCGCCACCCTCCGCAACGCCGGTAACGTCGCGATGATCGGGGTTGAAGGCACCAACTCGTACGGCGCCGGGCTGGCTCGGGCCCTAACCGCCGCCGGCTACACCGTCAAAGAAGTCCTACGGCCCACCCGGCGAGTCCGCCGCATGCACGGCAAATCCGACGCTATCGACGCAGTAGAAGCAGCCCGCACCCTGATCGCCAACCGCGGCGTCTCAGAAGCGAAAGACAGCACCACACCCGCAGAATCACTCCGCTGCCTACTCACCGCCCGCACCCAACTGATCACAACCGCCACCAGGCTGATCAACTGCATCACCGCGCTACTCGTCACCGCCCCCGAAAACGTGCGCGCCAAGTACCGCGGCCAAGCAACACCCACCATCATCAAACGCCTAGCGGCAAGCCGCCCAGGCAATCAACTCGACAACCCCCACACAGCAGTCATGCACGCCCTACAGCACCTAGCCCGCAGCTACCAAGACGCCAAAGACCGAGCCGACCACCTCGAACAAGACCTGCGCACCATCCTCACCAGCCACTACCCACAGGTGCTCGCCATCTACGGCGCAGGCCCAATCGTAGCCGCCCAACTCGTCATCACCGCCAGCGGCAACCCACACCGCATCCGCAACGAAGCCGCCTTCGCCACACTCTGCGGCGCCGCGCCCATCCCCGCCTCCTCAGGCCGCACCAACCGCCACCGCCTCAACCGCGGCGGCGACCGACACGCCAACAGCGCCCTACACCGCATCGCCCTCATCCGCCTACAACACGACCCAAGAACACAAGCCTACGCCGCCCGCAAAATCAAGGAAGGCAAGAGCAAAAAAGACACCCTACGC
>DASROV010000213.1:0-3719 GCA_035646755.1 Trueperaceae bacterium
CGGGCCTCCAGTTGACACGCCCTTCCCGCCGGGGTGCAGCATGACCTCGGCGTCGCCGAGCCTGAACCAGTGCATGCCCTCGTAGCCCCGAAGGTACTCAAAGCCCGCGCGCTCGTACCATTGCCGCGATGCCTCGGTGTCGCGGCAGAAGAGCACCACGTGGTGAAGACCGGTGATCATCCGTCACCTCCCTGAAAGCCTAACGCGAGCATAGCGGCCCGGCTCCTTCAAGAGACGCTTCAAGCCGGAACTCCTTCGCCGCGTTCGCTACGTCTCGGTTGGCTCGAGCGGCGGCTGCAGGTTAAAGGGGTCGACGATCTTGACCCCGTCGATCATGGCGCCGCAGGCCATGTCCTCGGTCAGCAGGTAGGGGACTTGGTGTAGGCGCGCCATCGCCCACATCTGTGCGTCGTAGTAGGACATGTGGTGGTAGTGCACGCCGCGCAGCGCTTCGAGGACGACGGCCGGCGTGAGGGGTAGTACGTTCATGGCGAGTGAGAGTTGCCCGAGGTGCTCGATGACCTGCTGCGGCCTCCAGTGAGGACGAAGGCGGTGGAGGCATACATTCGACATTCGCTATCTCACTCAGCGCTTGCGTAGATAGCAAGCCCGCGTCCTGCTCGATTAGGTACGTCAGCCAGCGCCGCGCTGTGGCTTGGCGCTCGGGGTGACTCGTATCGATCAGGTAGGCCATGGCGGGCTCGCTCAGCCGGGGAAGCTCAGCCCGTCGGGGTCTGGCGATCCAGGCGATCCTGGTACAGGGAGTCCCGATCGAAACCCGTATCGAGCGCTGTTGCGGTCTCTGCCCAAGTCTTCTTTAGACCCACGAGGGCGGGGCCGCCAGCGGTGCGAGGGCCGCGCGCTCAAGCCTACGTCGAGTGCGCGCCGGACAACCTCGGCTTCTGAGACACCAAGCTCGTCGGCGACCACTTACCTGTTGGGACTTGCTCCAGTCGTATCGATCGTCGCAGTTTCAGCACGGGTCGTGGTGGGCGACTTGGCCAAGGCCGAGGGACCCGCGGTAGGACTCCCAAGGTTCAATTAGTCCGTCTGCAGACGCTGGCCCCGCAAAACCGACCGTTTCGACCGGGCGTCTCGCTACCGGCCCAAGGAGCCTGTCTGGCGCGGCCCTCAGAGGAAGAACGTCTCGGTTTCTGACGGTGGGAGCTCGATCGCACGCTCGAACATCGACTTCAAGAAATCATGAAATTTTGAAATGACGGCACAGAATTGCATGAGATTATTCCCCTGGGACCGTGGGTCCAGCCCTCTTGGCGCTGCCGCCCATGCGAGCAGGAGCTGGTCACTGGCCGGTAGTCACTACGGCCGACGGTAAACGTCACGACGGTTGCCGATCTTCACGACCACCACGGTAGACGTGGAGTCGGAAACCTCGTAGATGATCCGGAAGTCTCCCTGTCGGACCCTGTAGCGATCAGAACCAGAAAGCTTCTCGCAGCCTAGGGGACGCGGCTGCTGCGCGAGTGAACTGATTCGTTGGGCGATTTTGCGCAGGTCCTGTTTACGTGAGATCGACGCGAGCTCCAATAGTGCCGGCTCCTTGATCAGCACCTCATAGCTTGCCATCGCGCCGGAGCTCCTCCAGCGCTTCCTCGAACGACAGACTCTTCTCCTCGCCGCGTTCGCCGAACGCGGCGAGGTCCTCGGCATCTTCTACCAAGCTGCGCCTGACGGCCTCGTTCACGAGCTCCGACACAGTGGTATCGCCCTCCAACGCCTTCAGTTTGAGCGCCCGGTGGATCGTGGTCTCGAGGTATATGGTCGTTCGCCTTGATTCTCTCGGCACGGGTTCAGGGTAGGACGAGGACGTTCTGACGTCAAGGCGTTAGAACGCCTAGACGTCAGGCACAGTTCAATCGTCCGGTGGCGCTATTGAAGAGGTCCGGGATCTCGTCTAAAGGAACCGCCGTGTTCGCGCCGAGCCAGCCGGGCCTCCCCGTACGCACCTAATTCGGTTGCCCCGACGTGTCGTTGGCGCTGTGTGTCGACAGCTCGACCGCGAACGCCTTCGCGACGTCAGAGTCCAGGACCACGAAGCGCACGTCCCGGAACGGAACTCCTCTCTTCACGGCGTCACGAAGAGCGTTGACCGCAACCCGCGCCGCGACGTCGCGCGGAACCCCGTAACTACCTGTACCTATCGCCGCCACCGCCAGGGTGCGCGCATCTAGCTGCGACGCCACGGCGTAGGCCGACCGATACGCCTGCTCGAGGACGCTGAGTTCGCCGGCGATTCCTCCCTGCCACGGCATGGCGACTGCGTGCACCACGTAGCGCGCCGGGAGCCTGAACCCGGGGGTGAAGGCCGCCTGCCCGTAGTCGAGCCGGCCAAGTTGCCGCGCCGCCTGCGTCAATTCAGGTCCGCCGCGCCGGTGGACGGCCCCATCGACGCCGGCGTTGCCGAAGAGTCGGCGGTTCGACGAGTTCACCAGCACGTCGACGTCTTGCGTGGTGATGTCGTCGACCATGACCTGCACGTTGACAGCACCGTTGGGGCCAATCATCTCGACAGCAGTAAGCGGCCGGCGCAGGGCCGGCCCAGCTGCCCGGCGCCTGCCCACAGTGGTCCCGGCGCCGGGGGCGCCCTCGGATCCAGTGGCGTTGGCGCCCAGGGTGGCCGCGGCCTTGGCGGGGCCCGCGGATGCCGCGGCGTCGGCGGCGCCCTGCTGCCTGGCCGCCTCCACCTCGCGCATCTTCAGCGAGTGTAGCTCGCGCTCCTTGGAGAACTGCATGGAACGCTTGGAGTCCGAAGCACCGTAAGTCCTATCGCGCGCGAACTTCTCCGAGTACCTGGCCGCGATCGCGGTCTCATTGGTTCTGGCGAGGTTACGAAGGCGGCCGAGCTCGCTCTCCTCGACGCAGCGATCTTGTCCGTGCGGCAGAGCGGCTACCGCGACGGCGAACTGCTCTAGCAAGGTCGCCGCTTGCGCCGAATGGCCGCTCCTGAAGGCGCTGGAGAGCCCGAACTTGAGGTTGGCGATTCGCGCCAGCGCCACCTGCGTGGTGACACCCGGGTCTTCTGGCAGAGCGTCGAACTCGGAGCGGCTCAGCGGCTCGACCCCGAGCCGAACGGTAAGGCGCTCCTCGTCTTCGCTCAAGAGGTCGGTCCATACCAGCGAAACGGTCGGTTCGATAGCCCCGGCAACGAACGTCGCGCTGAGAGCAAGTTCGCGCTCGAGCCCCGCGACGAGGTCGGGAAGCATAACGCCAGTACCGTGCCTGGGTAGCCTTCCGGCCACGGCTGACGCAAGCAACACTCCGGACGACGGCTCGAGCCTGACGTTCCTACCGCGCAACGCGCTAAGGCCGGCAAGCTCGTGCTGGAACGCCTCTGCGACCTGACTTGCCGCCTCGATGAAGACGTAGTTGCCTTGGCCGGCATCGGCCATCGCGCGCAGCAGGTTCTCGTCGTACGACCGGCCGAATCCCATGGTCGTCGTCGTCACGCCGTGGGTGGCCGCCTGGCTTACGTCCGCTGCGATGGTGGGGGCGTCGGACACGCCGGAGTTCGCCCTCCCGTCGCTCAACAGCACGACCCTGGCGCTGGCGTCTGGCACAGGGCAGGCCATCGCTTGGCTCAGCCCCTCGGCCCAGCCGGCGTAGAGCGCGGTGCTGCCACCGGGCTGGATCGCCTTCACCGCAGCGAGGACACTGGCGCGGTCGGCGCCGGCCACCGTCAGCGGCGTCACTACGTTCAC
>DASROV010000214.1:0-2312 GCA_035646755.1 Trueperaceae bacterium
GGCGTGCTCGTACTCCTCGAGCAGCAGGATGCCGGCGCCTTCGCCGGCCACGAAGCCGTCGCGCGAGGCCGTGAACGGTCGGCTGGCGGTCTCGGGAGAGTCGTTGCGCGTCGAGAGCGCCTTCATCACCGCGAAGCCGCCGATGCCCATGGCGGTGATCGGCGCCTCGGTCCCGCCGGCGAACATCATGTCGGCCTCGGCGCGCTGGATCATGCGGTAGGCGTCACCGATGTTGCCCGAGCCGGTTGCGCAGGCGGTTACCACGCTGCTGTTCGGGCCGATGAGCCCGTAGCGCATCGCGACATGGCCCGCTGCCATGTTGGCGATGAGCATGGGGATGAAGAACGGGCTCATGCGCATGGCGCCGCGCTCGACGCGGATCTGCGACTGGGCTTCCCAAGTCTCGAGGCCGCCGATGCCGGAGCCGATGCACACGCCGGTCTGCTCGCCGGCGACGTCATCCTCGCCGAGGCCGGAGTCTCGCAAGGCGTGAGTGGCGCCGACCATGGCCAGCTGCACGAAGCGGTCGAGCCGCTTGGCCTCCTTGCGGTCGAGGTAGTCGCTGATGTCGACGTCTACCTCGCCGGCGATACGGACGCTGAGGTCGGAGGCGTCGAAGTTGGTTATCGCCCTTATGCCGTTCTTGGCGGCGTGTTGACCCTCGAGGAACGCTGCGGCGCCCACGCCAATTGGCGTGACGGGCCCCACTCCGGTTACGACGACTCGTCTCATTGGCATGTCCAGGGTACTCGACCAGCAAGGCGTGACAGGTGTCGGCTTGCCTCCGCGCCGCGGTCGCTAGTGATGAACAAGAGGGACGGCTCGGCGGCGCGCTAGCGTGCCGGCTGCCGCTTGTGGTGTCGCTACTGCTTGTCGGTGATGAACTTGACGGCGTCGCCGACGGTGCGGATGCCTTCGGCCTCCTCGTCGGAGATCTCCACGCCGAACTCGTCCTCTAAGCCCATTATCAGCTCGACCACGTCGAGCGAATCGGCGCCGAGGTCCTCGATGAAGCGCGATTCCGAGGCGATGTCGCCGGGATCCGCGTCGAGCTTGTCCGCCACCACGTCTTTGATCTTGTCGAGTATCTCTAGTTCTTCCACGTCGTTCTCCTCCTTGAGCCCATCCTAGTTAACCGGCACGCGCCTACGTGACGACTACGGCTCTTCAGCGGCGCATGCCATACAGGTCCAGAGCGGCCGAGTAGACAGCCGCCGACCATGGGGCTTCGAGAGCCCCGCTGTAGTCGGGCGACCTTCGTCGGTCCCGCAATCATTACGGCATGACCATGCCACCGTCAACCGCCAGGGTCTGGCCGTTGACGTAGCCGGCCTCCTCGCTAGCGAGGAAGGCGATCGCGTTCGCCACGTCCTCCAAGGCGCCGAAACGGCCGGCGGGGATCTCGCGAAGGTACGCCTCGCGAAGGTCCTGGCTAAGGGCCTCGGTCATGTCCGACTCGATGAAGCCGGGGGCCACGGCGTTGACCGTAACGCCCTTGCCGCCGTACTCGCGCGCCAGCGCCTTGGTTAGCCCGATGAGGCCGGCCTTGGCGGCGATGTAGTTGGCTTGGCCGGCGTTGCCGCGCAGGGCCACCACCGAGCTGACGTTGACGATCCTTCCTGCTCGGCTCTTGAGCATGCTCCTTAGCGCCGTGCGCGACAGGTAGAAGGCAGAGGAGAGGTTGGTGTCGATCACGCTCTGCCAGTCGTGGTCCTTCATCCTCAGGACGAGGCCGTCGCGCGTGATGCCGGCGTTGTTGACGAGCACGTCGAGGCCACCGAAGCGCTCTACGACGGCCTTTATCAACGCCGTACAGGCGTCGGGGTCGGCCACGTCGGCCTGGAACGCGGCAGCGTCGACGCCGTTCTCGGCCAGCGCCGCGGTGACCGCCTCGGCCGCCGCGGCCGCGTTCGCGTAGTGCACGGCGACGCGGTAGCCGAGCTCGCCGAGGCGTAGCGCGGTCGCGCGGCCGATGCCGCGGCTCGAGCCCGTGACGAGCGCGATCCTGCCGCCGGCGCCCTCCGTGCCCTGGTTCGCTTCGCTGCCGCGTCTGGTCGTCACGTGAGCACCTCCTCGAGGGTGGCGACGTCGTAGACCGGATCGGCCTCAACCGCGACCCCACCGGGGCCGGAGGGCAAGATACGCCTGACGAGGTTGACGAGCACCTCGCCGGAGCCGAACTCGATGAAGCGGACACCACGGCGATGGCTGGCGCTAGCCGCCTGGGTCTCGCCGTCGGCCGCAAGGCGACGCACGCACTCGACCCACCTGACACTGCTGGTCACCTGCGCCTCGAGCAACTCGGGCGCATC
>DASROV010000215.1:0-11206 GCA_035646755.1 Trueperaceae bacterium
GTCCACGACCTGCTCGACGATCCTGAAGCGATCGAGCCGGCCGACGTGGTCCTGCTCAACCGCGTGGTCTGCTGTTCGGCCGACGGGCTCGAGCTCACCGCGGCAGCAGCCAAGCTGACGCGCGGCGCGTTGGCTCTGCTGTTCCCCCGCGCCAACGTGGTAACCCGCTTCCTTGCCGCCTGCGAACGGTTCATGGCGCGCCTGTTCGGCCGCAAGTACCGTATCTACGTGTGGACGCCGGCCCAACTGACGGCCGCCGCGGCCACTGCGGGATTGGTCCCGGTGGCCAGCGGCGGCTCGTTCGTGTGGCGGTACTTGGTGTTCGGGCGGCCCGTTCCCGGCGGGGCGTCCGGTTCTCGCGGGTGGGCGCGCGAAGAGCTGTACGACGATCGGACTAGGTGGCCGCGTTAGTGGCTACGGCAACGTGTAGACCACACGGGCCTCGTTGATGTACCCCACGCTGTCAAGCAGGGCCAAAGTACCGTCGGCCGCGACCGAGAACAGGTCGAGCCCGCCGGAGGTGTCGGCGGCATCGATCTGGAACCAGGCGGCCAGCACCCAAGTGGCGTCGGCGTTGAGGCCGACGGCGCGGAACTGCGTGTCGGGCGTAGCGGTGGAGGTGTAAGTGTCGTCGAGCGCGAACACGGTGCCGTCAAACGACAGCGAGTTGACGGTCTTCTGGCCCGGGGTGATGATCCGGCTCAGGTCAGCGGTGAAGGCGAGGTCACGTGCCTGGTTGGTGGCCAGCAGGTGGTCGTCGATGAGCGCCGGGTTGAGCGGGTCGGTAAGGCCGAAGAGGGCGATTGTGTCGGTATTGGTGGTGGTGATAAGGCTCGCGGTGCCGCCGACGTCGAGGAGCGTGGTGGCGTTGCCGCCAAGTCCATTGAAAACGGTGGTTGGCGCGTCGTTGGTGACCTCGATGACTTCCGAGCCGTTATACACGTAGGTGTCCGTGGCGTCGATAGCTAGACCATGGGCATCGGTGCTGGCGCCTTCGGCGATGAAGGTGAGGTCGCCGTTGGCGTCGACCGAGAACACCTGCAGCACGTCGAAGTCGTCGTCGTCTACATACAGGCGAGAGCCGTCGGAGGAGAAGGCCATGCCGTTGAGGGCGCAAAATCCGACCTGCCCAGGCATGACGGTGGGGTCAACCGGTTCGAGCGCGCACTGGGCGGTCGTGGTCTCGTCGTAGCTGAACGCCAAGCCGTCGTAGGTGATGGAGTTGCCGGCGACGACGAAGCGATCGATGCGGCCGTTGCCCCAGCAGGCGTCGTCATCCAACGCGCACGAGTTCATCGACGCGACGAATAGCCAGTCTTCAGTTGGGTGTGCGATGACGTTGAAGATCTGGTGCTCATCGAGCAGGCCGGCGGCCGGGAGGCCCGCGCTGTCGACCTCCAAGAGCTCGTTGTCGACAACGCCCATGAGGTGAAGCGTGGTCCCTTCGCTGACCAGATGGGTGGCGGCGTTGACACTAACCGTGACCGAATCAGTGCCGGCAAGGGCGGCCGCGTCGGTGACCGTCGCCGTGATGGTGTGCGTCCCGGCCGAGAGCGTGACTTCGCCGCCCGCCGCGGGCGTAAGCGCGCCGTCGACATCGCTCATCCACACCACGGCGTCGCTGAGGTCGCCGTCTTGGGCGTCAGTGGCGGTAGCGGCCAGCACTACAGTGCCCGGCAGCGCGATGACCGCGGCGTCGGTCGGGCTGGTGATGCTCACTTCCGGAGCGGTGTTCGGCGTCGTGCAGGCGGCCAATACCAGAAGTGCGGATGCGATCAACGTAGTCAGCCTTACGGTTCGTCTAGTCATCTGCCCAAGATAGCCTCTTGGCGCTAAGTTGGTACCAACATGCCAAGTATCCCGACCCTCCCCGGCATCGCCTCGGCCCGCGTCGCCACGCCGCGCCTGACCATGCATGTACTCACCAGCGGTCCGGCCGACGGTACGCCCGTGCTGTTCGTACACGGCAACGCCTCCTCGAACACCTTCTGGGAGGAGGTGATGCTGGCTCTGCCTGCCGGGTTCCGCGCCATCGCCCCCGACCTGCGCGGTTACGGCAGCAGCGACGACGCGGTGATCGACGCCACGCGCGGCGTCTTCGACTGGGTCGACGACCTGCTTGCGCTCAAGGACGCGCTGGGCATCAGCAAGTATCACGTCGCCGGCCACTCGCTCGGTGGCTCGGTGCTGTGGGGCCTGATCGCGGCCGACTCGGCCGACATCCTCTCGGCGACGCTGGTCGCGCCCGGTTCGCCGTACGGCTTCGGCGGCACCAAGGACGCCGATGGCACACCCACCTACGCCGACTTCGCGGGCTCCGGCGGCGGCCTCGTCAACCCCGAGATGGTCAGGCGCATGTCCAGCGGCGACCGCGGCACCGACGACCCGGCCTCGCCGCGCAACGTGATGAACGCGCTCTACTGGAAGCCGCCGTTCCGCGCCGAGCGCGAGGAGGCGCTGCTGTCGTCGATGCTCAGCGAGAAGATGGGCCCAGACCGCTACCCTGGCGACTCGGTGCCGTCGGAGAACTGGCCGGGCGTGGCGCCCGGGGTGCGCGGGCCGAACAACGCGATCTCGCCGAAATACGTCGGCTACACGGTCGAGCGCTTCATCGCGGTGGAGGCGAAGCCCCCCATCCTGTGGATCTGGGGCGCTGACGACCTCATAGTCTCCGACGCCTCGCTGTCCGAGATCGGCAACCTGGGCAAAGTTGGCGCTGTGCCCGGCTGGCCGGGCGAGGACGTGCACCCACCGCAGCCGATGATCGCGCAAACACGCGCGGTGCTCGACAGGTACGCAGCCGCCGGCGGCAAGTACCGCGAAGTGCGTTTCGAGAACACCGGCCACACGCCGTACATCGAGAAACCCGAGCAGTTCCTGCAGGAGTTCCTGGCGCACATCGCCGCCGACGCCACGCCAAGGTAGGCCGTCCCACAAACCGTTTACGGTCCGTTAACGCCTCATCCCTAAGCTGCCCGCGTCAACCCAGAGTTTCGACGTTTAAGGAGCAGTTCGAGATGAGAGACCAAGCGAGAGTCTACCTGCGGTTCATGTTGCGTCTGATCGTGGTGCTGGCCCTGGCCGCGACCATGGCGGCCTGCGGCCAGGCAACACCACCTCCCGGCGGCGGCGACGAGATCCGGCTCATCGACCCCGATGGCAGCAACGACCGCAGCCTCTGGGCGCACGGGGAGAACGACGACCTCGAGGTCTACGACGTGTGGTCGACGGCCTGGAACCCGCAGGCCACGCGCCTTACCTTCGCCAGCAACCACGAGAACTGGTGCTCGCTCTTCGCCTCCGACATCTTCTCGGTCGGCGCCGACGGCAGTCAGTACCAGCGCATCACTCAGGCTCCCGCCTGCGCCGAGCTCGCCGATTACCCCCAGGGGATAGTAAGGGTGCCGGTGAGGAACGACAGCTTCGACTCCTTCTCGGGCTTCATGTACTACCAGGGCGCCGCTAGCCTGCAGCCCCTTAACCTGCCGCCTAACGGCACGGGCATGATCACGTTCCCGTCCGTGGCCGACTTCGGCTCGGGCGAGGACTGGTTGCAGGTCGGCACCGTGATCGCCGACGGCAACCGCGAGATTATGTTCTCCTCGATCGCCGACGTACAGGGCGGCGGCTCGGTGACCACCACCGAGGTAGGCGTCTACTACCCCGGCTCGTTCTGGGAGGCGCACTCGCCGACCTGGCAGCAGGACGGCTCGAGCGTCACCTTCATCTACAACTTCAGCTCGTTCTACGCCCTGCCCAAACTGCCTTCACCGCTCGACTTCGGCACCGAGCTGATGTCGCCCGACGCCGGCTTCCCGCTGTTCGTCGACCTGCTCGCCCGCGGCCCCACGGCGGCCACCGCAAACGACATCCTCTACGCCGGCACCGACAGCTTCGAGTCCACCGCCGTCTACCTGGTGAGCGACGGCAGCACCACAGCCGGCGAACCACTGGTGAGTTACGACGGCCTCGAAGCGATCCTCGGGCTGGCGTGGATGCCCGACGGCTCGGGCTTCGTCTACTCGGTGACCGAGGGCGACTACTTCAGCGAGGAGCGCTCGGCCAACATCTTCCATTACGACTTCGCCAGCGGCGCGACCAACCGCCTCACCAACTCCGTCGGCGACTTCGCCGGGCCGATGAGCGTCTCGGGTGACGGCACCAGGATCGTATTCGAGGGCGCCTCGGCACAGGTCGAGTTCAGCGAAGACCTCCTCGACCCCGACCTCTACATCCTCGACCTCGGCACGATGACCGTCGAGCTGCTGGTGGAGGGTGCCCGGGCGCCGGCCTGGAGCTGGTAGGCGCGTGCCGTAGCCGCTGCGCTGACTCGCGCTGACGACACGACCTGGCGGTCGCGGTCGCGAGCCGTAGCCTCGGGCTAGGGCTGGGCTCGGCCTCGGGCTCGGGCTCGCGCTCAGCGGGCTAGCCCACGCACCTTCTCGGGACCGTAGGAGAAAAGGTACAGCTATACATCGCGTTTTGCGCAGGGGCTGGAAAAGAGACATGACGTACCACGGCGACGGGTTCTCGCGAGCCCGTCCCCGTCGTCACTGAAGCGCGCTCGGCAGTTCCCCGTGCGCCACGGCCTCGCGCGGCCGACGCACCTCAAGCCCCGAGATAAACCTTCCGCACCGCGGCGTCCTCCCGCAGCTCCGCCGCCGGGCCAGACAGCGCGACCTCACCGTTCTCCAACACGTAGGCGCGGTGTGCGATGGCCAGCGCCAGTACCGCGTTCTGCTCGACAAGCAGGACGCTCACTCCCTCCTCGTTGAGCCGTAGGAGAGCCTCGCCGACCTCCTGAGCGAGCAGCGGCGCCAGGCCCAGCGTTGGTTCGTCGAGCAGAAGCAGCCGCGGCGACGACATCAACGCTCGGCCGATGGCCAGCATCTGTTGCTCGCCGCCTGAAAGGCTACCGGCCGACTGTCCGCTGCGCTCCCGCAGGCGCGGGAACAGCTGGTAAACGTGGTCGAGCACGCTCTCGTCCACCGGCCCGTCGGGCACACCCATCTCGAGGTTCTCGCGCACGCTCATGCGCGGGAAGATCTCGCGCCCCTCGGGACAATGCGCCATGCCGAGGCGCACTCTCGCCGCCGAGCTCAGACCCGAAACGGAGCGGCCGAACAGCGCGATGTCGCCCTTGTCGACCGGCAGCAGCCCCGATACCGCCCGTAGCGCGGTGGTCTTGCCGGCGCCGTTGGCGCCCACGAGCGCAACTATCTCGCCCTCGCGCACGTTCAGGTCGACGCCGCCCAAAGCCCTCACCCGGCCGTAGCTGACGCCGACGCCGTTTAGAACCAGCACGTCGGCAGCCGCGTCGGCCGGGCTTACGACCGGCGCCCGCAGCTCCTCGCTCGCGCCCATGTACGCCTCGATCACTAGCGGGTCGTTGGTCACCGCCTCGGGGTCGCCCTCGGCCAGCTTGACGCCGTAGTCGACGACGACGAGCCGGTCGCAGCCGCGCGCCATCGTCTGCATGTGGTGGTCGATGACCAGCACGGTGGCGCCGGCGTCACGGACGGCGTGGATGAGGTCCATGGTGCGGCTCGACTCGGTCTCGTTCATGCCGGCGAACGGCTCATCGAGCAGCAGCAGGCGCGGCGACGCGGCCAACGCCAGCGCGATCTCGAGCACCCGCTGCTCTCCGTATGCCAGTCCGCTGGCGACGTCGTGGCGGCGCTCGGCAAGGCCCACGGTCTCCAGGACGGCCGCGACGTGCTCGGCCAAGGCAGCGCGCTCCAGCCGACCGGCACCGAAGAGGGTGCGCAGCGGCCCACCGGGCTCGCGCATGTGGCTGGCGACGCGCACGTTCTGCTCCACGCTGAGGTCGGCGAATACCCGGGTGTGCTGGAAGGTGCGCACCAGCCCGCGGCGCGCCAACCGGTGGGGCGCCCACCCGGTGACGTCCTCGCCGCGGAAGCGCACGCGGCCGCTGGTAGGCTTGAGGAAACCGGTGACCAGGTTGAAAGTGGTTGTTTTACCAGCACCGTTGGGCCCCACCAGGCCGAGCACCTCGCCCTCCGTGACATGGAAAGAGAGGTCGCTGACTGCGGTGAAGCCGCCGAAGTTACGCGTCAGGCGCTCGACGCGCAGCAGCTCGCCCCCCGCACCGCGGGCCGACTCGCCAGCGGCGCCGCGCACGGGTCCGCCCGCGGCCATCAGCCCTCTACCCTTCCGCGCCCGGCCCTCAACCGCGCACCCAAACGCTTGATCCCACCCACGATGCCGTGCGGCAGCACGACGATGACCACGATGAGGATCACCCCGTAGACGACGTGCGACAACGCGGGCGCGAGGTTGCGAAGCAGCGAGCTTACAGTCACCAGGAACGTCGGTCCAACGACCGGCCCGAGCACCGTGCCCGCGCCGCCGAGCAGGTTCATCACGAAGAGGTCGAACGAGTCGACGAAGGTGAACGAGTCGGGGCTGAGGAACACCGCGTAGTGCGCGTAGAGCGAGCCGGCCAGCCCGGCCACACCCGCCGCGATGACGAACGCCGCCACCTTGGTGCGGTAGGTGGCGATGCCGACCGACTCGGCCAGGTTCTCGTCGCCCTTGATGGCGGACAGCGCGCGGCCGAAGCGCGAGCGCCCAAGCCGCCAGCGCAGCAGCAGCGCCAACGCGGCGAAGAACAGCGTCAGATAGTAGTAGCCGACCTTCTCGATGATCGTGCGGAAGGTGTGCTGCCAGCCGAACAGCTCGATGGTGGCGAACGGGATGCCGGTGAGGCCCATCGGCCCGCGGGTGAGGTCGACCATGTTGGTCAGCAGGATCGTGATGATGATGCCAACGATGAACGTAACCACCGAGAAGTAGTGGCCCTTGAGGCGCAGGGCGGGCACGCCGACGATGAGCCCCACCAGCGCCGCCGCCACGACGGCGGCCAGCATCCCCAGCGGGAACGCCCAACCGGCCTTCACCAGCAGCGCCGAGGCGTAGGCGCCGACGCCCATGAATGCGGCGTGCCCGAGCGAGAGCAGTCCGGCGCCGCCGATGAGCAGGTCGAGGCCGGCCACCAGGATCACGTTTATCGCGATGAGCACCAGCATGTGGCGGCCGGTGAGCGAGTCGAACACGTGCGGAGCCGCGATCGCAGCGGCCGCGCCGAGCACGATCCACAGCACGTTCCACAGCAGCGGCCAGAACGAGCGCCGCTCGCCGGCAACGCTCACAGCTTCGCCTCCTGGGCGCCGAAGAGCCCGCGGGGCCGGAACAACAGCACCACGATCATCAGCACGAAGGCAGTCAGTTCGGCGTACTGGGTGCTTATCAGGCCGCCGGTGAGCGTCTCGGCCAAGCCGACGATGAGCGCGCCCAGGATAGCGCCGGGGACGCTGCCCATGCCCGCGAAGATGACGATGGCGAAGGCCTTGATCACGACGATGGCGGCGATCGACGGGTCGAACGCGTTGACCCCTGAGGCCAGGGTGCCGGCCGCGCCGGCAAGGGCGCCGGCCAGGGCGAACGCCACCAGCTCGACGCGGAACGGATCGAGGCCGACCACGAGCGCGCCCTCGCGGTTCTGCGAGACCGCGCGCAGGCGCTTGCCTATCGGCGTCAGCTTGAGGAACAGCCAGGTGAGCAGCAGCAGCGCCGCGACCGACGCCGCGATGAACACCTGGTAGCCGGTCCAGGTCGCGCCGAGCACGCCGAAGCGCACGCCCGAGAACGGCGCCCGGACCAGCCGGAAGTCGGCGCCGAAGAACAGCAGCGCCAGGTTCTGCAGGATCAGCAGCAGGCCTAGCGCGGCGATGAAGGTAGTCGCGCCGCTGAAGCGCCGAAGCGGCCGGTAGACGGCCACGTAGTTGGTCATGGCCAGCAGGCTGCCGACCAGCATCGCCAGCGGCAGAGCCAGGAAGAAGCTGAGGCCAACCGCCTCCGTGGCGTAGTAGGCCACGTACGCGCCGACCATGTAGAGGGCGCCCTGCGCGAAGTCGGCGATGTCGAGCACGCCGAGGATGATGGTGAGGCCGAGCGCCACCAGCGCGTAGAGGCTGGTGGCGTGGAGCGCGTTGAGGACCAGTTGGACGACCGTGTCCATGAAGCTAGCGGTGGCCGCCTCTCGAGGTCTCGGCCGTCAAGCGACGCGCGCGAGCACGCCGCTCTCGGCGAGGTCGTTCCAGACGTCCTGGCTCTCGATGAGCCCGTCGCGGACGACGAAGCGGTCGACGTAACGCACGCCGTCGAACGGTACGCCGTGAGCGTTCACGCCGTAGAGCGTACCGCGCACGTAGACGACGCTGGCGCCGCCCCGCGCGAACGACTCGACGTCGTCAACGAGCTTGGCGACCCGCTGGTAGCGGCCCTTCCCGCCCGCGACCATCTCGTCGAGGCTGGTGAAACGGGCCGGACCTGGAAACTCCATCGCGAAGTCGGCCGCCGCCATCGCCTTGGCCTCGTCGAGCGCGCGGCGCTCCATGGCGTCCAAGAACCGCAGCGTGAGCGCCTCGTCGGGCGTCGACTCGTCGACCCACGCTGCGGGTGAAGTGCCTGATGTCCTCAGTCGCAGAGTTGCTCGCTGGTGAGCACCACTGGGTCGGTGCCGGCGTAGTCGCGGTCGGCGATCAGCAGGCGGCCGTTCTCATCGAAGGTGGCGACGCCGGTGCGCACGTCGGCCTGGCTGCATTGCAGGAAGCCGTAGGTGCCGTATGGCAGTTCGAACGTCTCGCCCGACAGGATCTCGGCCATGACCGCGGCCGGGTCGGTGCTGCCGGCGCGTTCCATAGCCTGCTTGATGAGCATCACCGTGCCCCAGCCGAGGCCGAGGTTGCGGCTCGGCTCAGTGCCGAGGTGTTCCATGGCGGCGTCGTAAAGGGCCAACGCGCCGGGCTCGGCCTCGGTGCGCTCGAAGGTGCGCGCATCCTGTCCGGTGTCGTAGTACCAGGGCGAGAACGTGCCTATGAGCAGGTCACCGACAGCCTCTCCTACCGAGGCGTCGCTGAGCAGGTCAGAGCCGTAGATGGTCTGCTCGAGGCCAAGCTCGTCGTGCTGAAGCACGATGCCGATCATCTCCTGAGCAAGGCCGATGCCGACGATGGCGTCGGCGCCGGAGTCACGAGCGCGGGTGAGCAGCGTGCGGAAGTCGGTGTTGGCGAACGGGAAGAACTCGGGCTCGGCCACGAATGAGCCGCCGAGCGACTCGACGGTCGCGCGGAAGTGCTCGATCATACTGCGGCCGAAGTCGGTGTTCTGGGCCATCGCGAAGAACGACATGTCGCCGTTCTCCTCGACCGCGTACTTGGCCAGTGGCGCCATCTCGGTGAGAGCCTGCGGGCCGAGGCGGGCCGAGAGGTTAGCACCGGCCTGCTCGCGAGCGGTGCCGGTGAGCTCGTCGGCGTAGGCGAACGCGATCTGCGGGATGCCTAGCGCGGCGAACACCGGCATCTGTGCCAGCGCCGCCGAGCTGCAGAAGCTGCCGCCCACGAACGACGCGCCGGCCACGGCCAGGCGGTTGGCGGCGTCGATGGCCGCCTGCGGGTTGCATTGGTCATCCTCGAAGACGATCTCGAAGGTGACGGTCTCGTCCCCGACCTGGAAGCCGCCGGCCTCTTCGATCACCGTCGCGGCCAGCTGCGCGCCGACCTGGGACTCGCCGCCCTCCTTGGCGGCGGCGCCGGTGAGCGGCATCGAGAAGCCGATGGTGACGACGGTCTGCGCCAGGCCGATGGTTAGAAGGCCCAACGCCAGCACGGCCAAGGCCGCCCGCCCTAGCACTGGTGTGTAACGTCCTACGCCCTTGCCGGATCTCACGATTCCTGCCTCCTAGCGGCGCCTATCGCCGTGGCCGACAGCCCTTTTAGGGGCCGCCGTGCACTCGCTGTGATTCGTGAGTAACTTTAGCGGTAGGTTTGACATAGTGTCAACACAACAACATAATGTCCGTATGAATTTCGTCGGCTTGGGCCGGCTCGGGGGGTGATGGCGTGCCTGAGTTGAACCGAGCCAGTCCGTTCCCGTACTACCACCAGCTCAAGACCATCCTCCTCGAACAAATTAGGGGGATGGAGTCGGCTGAGCGCAAGCCGCTGCCGACCGAGAAGGAGCTGCAGGAGACGTACCAGGTGTCGCGGTCGGTGGTGCGGCAGGCGCTGCAGGAGCTCGAGGTCGAGGGCGTGGTCGTGCGCGAGCAGGGCAGAGGCACCTTCGCCCTTCCGCACAAGGTGCGGCACAACCCGCAGCCGGAGCGCATGCGCAGCTCTGGCGTCACCGGCTACCTCAAGAACCAGGGCATCAAGTCGGGCACCCGTCTGCTCTCGCGCACGATAAGCACACCCGAGGCCAGGGCCGCCATCGCCCTCGAGCTCTCCTCGGAAGACCCCGTGCTCCGCTTCGAGCGCGTGCGGCTGGCGGGCGACGTGCCCATCGGCCTGCAGGTGGTCACCCTCAGCCTCACGCTGCTCGACGGGCTGGCCACCAAGTTGTCTGACGAAGACCTCTTATACGGCGAGTCGTCGATGGACTACCTCGTTGAGCGGCTGGGCCTGAGCATCGGCAAGAGCGTGCGCACAATCGAGGCCATAGGGCTGAAGCCACACCACGTTGAGCTCCTCGGCGGCGAGCTGGGCCAGCCGGCGCTGCGCGTGCGGCGCACCGTGAGCGACACCCGCCGGCGGCCCATCGAGTACTTCGAGGCCGTCTACCGCGGCGACATGTTCGAGTACTCGCTGGAGTTCGAGGATGGCTGAGTATGGGGCGAGCGGCGTCGGGGCGAGCGGCGCGCACGGACGCGGAGTCAGCGCATTGCCCGTCCAAGTTGACCTGGTCGAGGTCGGCCTGCGCGACGGCCTGCAGAACCAGCCGGTCACCCTTACCACCGCGCAGAAACTGGACCTGCTCGACGGCCTGGTGCGCGCCGGCGTGCGGGAGATCCAGCTGACCTCCTTCGTGCACCCCGAGCGCGTCCCGCAGCTGGCCGACGCCGAGGCGCTGTGCGTGGCCGCGCTAGGCGACGCTCGTCATGAGGGCGTCTCGTTCAGCGGCTTGGCGCTTAACCTTCGCGGCGTGCAGCGTGCTGCCGCTGCGGGCCTGCGGCGCGTCGACCTGTCGCTGTCGGCCTCCGACGCCCACAGCCGCCGGAACGCGGGCATGAGCCTCGCCGAGGCCGAGCGGCAGCTGCTCACGACCGTCGCAGCGGCCCACGACCTCGGCCTGAGTGTGAGGGGCGGCGTGCAGTGCGCGTTCGGCTGTGGCGCCGACAGGGCCGACC
>DASROV010000216.1:0-4093 GCA_035646755.1 Trueperaceae bacterium
TTGGAGTGTCGTGACGCCAGCTGGTGGCGTCGTCGCCACGGGCCGCGAGACGAGCACCGTCGACTTCGTGCCCGGGCACGTGGCCGAGGTAGGCATCGCGCGGTTCGAGGCGCCGGAGGTCGCGTCGCCGACACGCATCGACCTGAACGTCGTCGTTTCGATCGGCGGCGCTGCGGTGAGCGAGAACGAGTGGCCGTTGTGGGTGTTCCCGCGGCGCGAGCTCGCCGGCGCCCCGAGCGTGAGGCTGGTCGATCCAGAAGGACTGTGGCAGGGAGTGGAGCTGATCGTGAACGTGGTCGACAGCTCGGTTGACCGATCGCCCCACCTGTGCAGCGAGTGGACCCCCGAGACCGAGGCGTTCGTGCACGCAGGTGGCGCCGCCTTGGTGCTGGTGAGGGGCCGTCCGGACGATCTTGTACCGTCACTGGTCAAGCCGTTTTGGCGGGAGGGCGTGAAGGTGATCGAGCCTCATCCCGCGTGGGGCGATTTCCCGCATGACGGTTGGACCGACCTGCAGTTCTTCGGCTTGACGACCGACAGGGTCTTGACCGTCGACGGCGAGCGCGGCCACGAGCCGCTCCTGCGCAGGGTGGACGCCCGCGACATGTCCGTGAACGACTACGCAGTCGTGATGCGCATCGGGAAGGGCCGTCTGTTGGCCACGACGCTGCGCTTCGCGGGCGGTATGGGGGAGCAGGCCATGGGCCTCGGACGGAACATCTGCGCTCAGGAACTGCTGTTGAACTGGATCGCGTGGTTGGCCGCCGAGTAGGTCAGGTCGCGGCAGCCGATCCCTCGAGCCTGAGGCGCGGGGGCGGCAGTTTAGTATCTCGTGAGAGTCGGCTAGAATCTCTAGTGGGTCCCTGGAAAAAAGAAGTCTTTGATCAAAACAAGGAAGCAGTGCTATTTTAGGACGAAGAAATACAACAGATCCGCTGCGGTGACCCAAGAGTTGTGATTTGTGCTCAACAGAAGTAGGAGAACGAAACGTGGCATTCAGATATCTGGGCCCAGACAGACTAGAAGTGCAGCTCGACCGAGTATTAGAGGAACTGGCAAATGGCAAAGCGCCCAAAGAGATCGAGTTGAAGAATATCGACATCAAGGAGGAACCAACGAGGCGCGGGCCGCGAGGCGAGATCCTGCAAGGTGAGTCTAAGAATGAACGAGCTGCAGCATACTTGGCCCACGAGCTCGCTTGCCTGGCGAACACGCCCGGAGCCGGCGCAATCATCTTGGGGATATCCGACGATGGGGAACACATAGGAACATCGCTCGACCCCGAATGGGTGCGCCATCGCATCTACCAATTGACCCATCAGCGCATGACAGTTGACGTCAGGGTAGGAAGCCTAAATGACACGCGTCTCCTGATTCTAAGGGCGCCAGAGGCATTGGAACCGATTCGGTCAAAGCAAAGAATCTTCTGGCGCGTTGCCGACAACTGCGTGGAAGTGGACGCGGCATCCTGGTCGGAGAGGCGCCTCTACCGGGCTGGATATGACTGGTCAGCCCAAGTGTCGGGTCACAGGCTCACTGATGCTCGGCCGGCGGCTCTCGAGGCTGCCCGCCACTTCTTACGACAAGCAGGAGACGAAGGGTCGCAGAGCTTAGCCTCCGCCTCCGACGAGGATCTGCTACGCAGACTCAACGTCGTTGCCAGTGATGGTGTGCTAACAAACGCAGGGTCGTTACTATTCGTGAGTACACCGGAACCGGGCCTTGACTACATAAGGCGAGACTTTCAGGGCGCCGATAGCACCCTTCGAGTAACAAAGCCAGGTCCGCTATTGGCGCAACTAGCAGAGGTCGAGACTGCCGCCATGGCGTCGAATCCAACTGTCCATGTTCCAGCTGGCCTCTCGCACGGCCAGATTCGGGCACTGCCTCGACTCGCGCTTAGGGAAGCGGTCGTGAACGGAATCGTTCACCGCGACTGGATGTCACCAGCGCCCACCGTCATAGAACACGTGGGGAACATTTTGACTGTTACGTCGCCAGGCGGTTTCGTGGCCGGCGTCTCGCCAAGCAATATCATCACCCACCCTTCCACTCCGCGATATCGGAGTCTGGCCAATGTCGTGTCCGCTCTCCGCCTTTCTGAGCGAGAAGGAATTGGCGTCGATCGTATGGTCGCGGAGATGTTGGCTTCGGGATACGAACGCCCAGAGATTCAGGAGATAGACGGACCGTATGTTCGAGTCACCTTACTCGGCGGTACACCAGACTTAGCTTGGATGGAATTCCTCAGCAGGTGTTCCCCGCCCTCCGTATCACGCGACGTCGACACGTTGCTGCTGTTTGACGAGCTAATCGCAAGAGGGTGGATCGATGTGCTTCGGGCATCGCCGGTGCTCCAACGAAGCACTCTAGAGACGAGAGCAGCGATACTAAGACTAGAAGAGGTTCGCTCTGACGGAAAGCCAGTAATCGTGCCAGTGAGCGGGGTGCCCACCACTGAGGACCCTGCGTGGCGATTGTCAGATACGGTGCGCGCGACTCTGCACTATCGAATCGAGTCGCATTTCGAGCCGTCGGGCCGCCTGCAGGTAGTGATGGATTGGGCGGCGAAGAGGAACCGCGTTTCCTCTTCGGAGGTGGCTGACTTGACCGGAGTTACACAGTCGTATGCGAACACAATTCTGAAGCGGCTGGAGGACGAGGGGACGCTGGAACCGAGCCGGCCTAATCGGCGAGGAAGGGGCTTCTATTATCGACCAGCGTAGCGACTCGTTATGAACGACGACCGGCCCGCCGTGGGCCGGGTTGTAAATCTTATCGTTCTTATCCGATGCTTGCGACAGTCATCGGCCAGGGCAAATAACAGTTGATATGAGACTACGGGCATCACGGGGCAGGACGCAGCCTGACTTTCAGCCTCCGCCGGCTCCGATCGCGATGTACGAATGCCTGGACCATCACCGATCCGCATCCTCGACTATTCGCTTCGCCCGCCGATACACCGGCCTATCAACCATCTGCCCATCAACCCCAACGGACTCCCCGCCCCCCGCGTCGAACGCCGCGATCACCTTCCGTGCCCACTCCAGTCCGGCGCCGGTAGAGCTGTATAGCTCGTTGACGACCTCGACCTGAGCCGGATGGATGCACGTGACCCCATAGAAACCGTACGAGCGCGCGCGTGCGACATGATCGCGGTAGGCCGCGAGATCCCGGTAGTCGCTGCTGCTGCCGATGGAGCCAAGGAGGGCATGCCCGTGGGCCCGCGCGGCGGTGATGAGCGGCCAAAGTGCGGGTGCCATTAGTTCTGGCTTGGGTTCCACCTGTAGCGAGAGGCTGAGGTCCTCGTTGCCTGGCACTAGGGCAGTAAGGCGAGAGCCTCCAGCCATCGGGATTGTCGCGAGCTTCGCCAGGGCCGCTGCGATCTCCTGTACGGCGGCCAGCCCACGCGCGCTCTCGATGATCAGAAGTAGCGCCTGTGGCTTCAAGCCGAAGTTCTCTTCGAGCTCGACTAGGTACTCGCCGATCGACTCGACCTTGCCGGGCGAATCGACCTTGGGCAGCATTACGCCCTGCGCGCCGGCAGCAGCCGCCGCCTCGAGGTCGCGCCAGGCCAGGCTCCAACTCCCGTTGACGCGCACCACCACGGAGGCCCCGAGTTCCCCGACCGCCGCCACCGACTCACTTAACCGCTCACGCGCATCCACCTTCGCTGCCGGCGGCACAGAGTCTTCGAGATCGAGGATGATCGCCTCCGCTCCGCGGCGTGCGGCGCCCAGAATCATCTTCTCGTTGTGCGCGGGCACGTACAGCAGTGAGCGCGGCACTCGCGGCGCGCTCCCGCCGCTGCTCATGCCGCTGCTCATGCCACGGTTCACGCCACTGCTCCCTGTTCGCGCAGTCGGCTTATCTCGTCGTCGTCGTACCCCAGCTCGCGCAGCACCTCGGTGGTCGCCTCGCCCTTGTTCTGGCCGAGGTGCCTGACTCGGCCGGGGGTTCGCGAGAAGCGCGCGACCACACCTGGTACCTGAACATCGCCGAGCACCGGGTCGTGATGGGTCTCGAAGGAACCGCGCGCCTCGACGTGCCGGTCGCTAAGCAGCTCGGCGATGTCGTAGACAGGGCCGACAGC
>DASROV010000217.1:0-2802 GCA_035646755.1 Trueperaceae bacterium
CTGACGATCCGCTCGCTGTCGACCAACGCCTTGGGGCAGCCGAGGCTGACGAAGCCGACTCGGCCCGTGGTCGCCTTGCCCGTTGTCGCCTTGCCCGCGGTCGCCCGGCCCGTGGCCGTGTCGCTGTTGGGGCGCCGCCGGTGGTGAAGCCCGGTGATGAGGGGATCGCTGCGCTCTGCGCTCATGCCGTCCGCGAGTGTAGCAGGGGCCTCAGGGCGCCCGCCAGGTAGAGGGAGCCGGCGATGAGCAGGAGCTCGCCTTCGCCGGTGAGCTCGAGAGCGCGCTGCAACGCGGCAGCCGGGTCGGTGACGAGCTCCCTGGCACCGCCCGCGAACCGCGACAGGTCGTCGCCGGGTTCCACCGCCGTCACCACGACCGCGGCCGCGTTCCGCTCGAGGACCGCGAGGGTCGTGGCGCCCTGCTTGCGGGCGAGCGCGCCGAAGAGCAGGATGTACGGCCGTCCGACGTCGGCGGCCAGCCGGGCGGCAGCGGCCGGGTCGTGAGCGCCGTCGAGGATGACCTCGCGGCCGGCCACCGCGAACCGCTCGCCCCTGGCGGGCAGCGGCGGCGTGGCCAACGCAGCGGCGATCGACGGCTCGCTCACACCGAGCAGCCTTAGACCGGCCGTCGCCAGGCGGGCGTTCGCGCGGCGGGTGCCGAAGGTGCCAGCGGCGTTGAGGGTGGAGGTCGCCTGCGCAGGCACCGCGAACAGTGGGTCGTGGCCGTCGTCGACGTACAGGGACGAGTCGACGCTCTCAGCCACCCGCCGAATCACGTCGAGTGCCGGGCCGGTCGCGCCGGTGACGGCCGGCACGCCGCCGCGCAGGGCGCCCGCCTTCTCGGTGGCGATGGCGGGGATGGTCGCGCCGAGGGTCTCGGTGTGATCGAGGTCGACGTTGGTGAGCACCACCAGCCGCAGGTTGGTGACGTGGCCAGCGCCGTCGTGCCCGCCAGTGACGGCCGCGCTCGTCGCGTCTGACGCGCCGCCGACGCCGGCCTCTAGCACCGCGTGGCTTACACCCGCCTCCGCGAACACCGCCAACGCCAGGGCCAGACTGAGCTCGAAGAACGCCGGCCGGTCGTCAGGCGGCAGGTCGTGGCGCGCCAAGGCGTCGCGGGCAAGGGCGACGAAGGCGCACACCTGCTCGGCTGTTACCGACACACCGTTGACGCTCACGCGCTCCTCGAACGACTGCACATGCGGGGAGAGGAAGCAGCCGGTGGGGAGTCCGTCGGCCTGAAGCCCGGCGGCGAGCAGCGCGCTCACGCTGCCCTTGCCGTTGGTGCCGACTACCCTTATCAGGTTCGGCGGCGGCGGCACCGCGAGCAGCGCAAGCAGCGCCGCGGCCCTGCCGGGATGGCGTCTTCCGCCCGCGCGCGTCTGTCCGTAGAGCCACGCCAGGGCCTCCTGGTAACGGGCTTGGTCGCTGGGGATGACGGGGTCGGCGCGAGTGGTCAGTTGCGCCCGCGGCGCTTCTGGCGGCGGCGCCCTCGGCGCCGACGGCCGCCCTTCGAGCCGCGCTCCTGCGGTTTGTCGTCTTCGCCGAAGGCCTCCATCGTCGCCTCACTAGCGATGCTCACCAGCAGGGCGTCGAGTTGGCCGTCGGCCAGGCGTTGCGTGAGCTTGAGGATGGCATGGGGCGCCTGGGCGTCGACGTAGACGACGCTGTGACCAGGGTGCATGAGGTAGGCCCTGGCGCGGCGGTTGCCGAGCGCGGTGGCGAGGTCGACCTCACCGGCGTACTGCACGGACACGTCCTTGCCGAGCATGGCGACCTCGGTGGTCACCGCCTCGCCCAACTGGCGCACCTCATGGAGCAGAGAAAGCGGATCTCGGTACGGCAGGATGTAGGGCAACTCGGTCTTGTCGCGCGGCCCCTTCGAGGCTCTCACCGTGCCTGTGGACTCATCGAAGGTGACGTCGAAGATGCGCTTCTCCGAGCGCTCCAGCGTCTCCTCACGGAACTCCAGGCTGTGGAGTTCGTGCGCGCTGCTGCGGCTGCGCTGCACGACGCTGCTGTTGCCGAGAGCGCCCTGGAAGTGCGAGCGAGCCTCCATGCGCCTAACGCGGCCGGTCTCCTCGGTCTTGATCACATGGGTGCCCACCGGTTTGCCACGCATGGTGAGGCGGTAGCTGCACACCTCGACGCTCACGCTCGCACGCTCATGGCGGCCAATCTACCACCGCCCCGAGGCCCCCGCGGTCGGGCACGACATCGTTCTCGCGGTTAGCAAGCGCGTCTCGGCAAGGCACGGTGCCTCTCTCTAGAAAGGCAGATCGGAGTCCTGCAGGCGCCCAAGCTCCTTGGTGTCGCGCCCCTGGCGCAGGATGTTCCCGAAGCGGGAGACCAGCGTCGGGTCGAGCTCGGAGCCGGCGCGCGTGTCGAGCGCCTTCTCCACCTCGCGCAGCGGCATGGCCTGGCCCCGTTCGCTGCTCAGCGTGTCGAAGGTATCGGCCACGGCCACGATGCGCGCCAGCAGCGGGATCGCCTCCTTGCGAAGGGCGCTCGGGAAACCGCTGCCGTCCCAGTTCTCGTGGTGGTGCCTAATGGCCTCTGCGGCGTTGCCAAGCAGAGCGGCCGAGGCCACCATGTTGGCTCCGCGCTGCGGGTGGTCGAGGTCCTCGATGCCCAGGTCGAGGCCGGTGCCGAGCTTGCCGATATCGTGGAGCATCGCGGCGAAGTAGAGGTCGACCAGCTGCTGCTGCGAGACCTCGAGCGAGCGGCCGAGGGCGAGGGCGTAGGCCGTCACCCGCTCGGCGTGCCCAAGTTGGGCGAAGTCCTGGGCCTCGAAGGCCTGCAT
>DASROV010000218.1:0-2447 GCA_035646755.1 Trueperaceae bacterium
GGCCCTCGCGGCTCTTGTCGCCATGCTGCTGCAGCCGCAGATGCTCTTCGACCTGTCGTTCCAGCTCTCCTACCTGGCTCTGCTGGGCCTGCTCACGTTCACGGCACCCCTGTGCGCCGTCATGTTGGAGCGAGCCGGCGTGCGGTCGCGCGCGATCCGCGGGGGCGCGTGGAGCCGCCGCGCTCGAGTTGGCAAGTTCGTGGTCACCGGCATCGCGGCCAGCGTCGGCGCCCAACTGCCGAGCCTCTCGCTTGTGGCCGGCACGTTCGGCAGCGTTCCGCTGCTGTCACCGCTGGTCAACCTCGTCGCGGTCCCGGTCTCGGCCCTGCTGGTACCGCTAGGCTTCGCGGCCGGCCTTCTCGGCCTGGTGGCCGAACCGCTTGCCTGGCTCGTCAACCGGCTCACGTACCTTGTCGCCGGCCTGCTCACGCAGTTGGCCCGTTGGGGTGACGGCTTGCCGGCGCTTGCCTGGGCCGAGGTCGGTTGGCTCGGGCACCTGTGCTGGGCGCTCGCGGTCACCGCGGTCGCGCTCTACCTGCGGCGTCGTTTGCGGGCGCGGCAGTGCTTGGCGGTGATGCTGCTGGCGGGCGCCTGCAGCGCCGCGGCCGGCGGCGCGCAGCGACCACCAGACGTGTGGTTCCTCGACGTCGGTCAGGGCGACGCCACGCTCATCCGCCTGCCCGGCCGCTTCGAGGTGCTCGTAGATGGCGGCGGCTCACCCTTCTCGGACGACGACGTCGGTGAGCGCGTGGTGCTACCGGTGCTGCGCGCCCTCGGCGTCGACGAGCTCGAGGTCGTGGTGGCCACGCATCCTGATGCGGACCACGTCGAAGGGCTGTTCACCGTGCTCGAGCGTGTGCCGGTGGGCACGCTCGTTACCGCGCCGGCGCTGCCCGGCAACGCGCTCGATGACCGCCTCCGGGGAATCGCCGCTGCGCGAGGCATCGAGATCCGCATCGCGACGCGCGCCGAGACGCTGGTGATCGGCCGCGCCGGAGCGACCACCCTCGAGGTGTTGCACCCGCGAGCCAGCGGGGGAGGTGGCACGCCGAACGAGGAGTCGGTGGTGTTGCTGCTGCGCTACGCCGATGCCCCCGCGGTGCTGCTGCTTGCCGACGTCGGTGTCGTCACCGAGCGCGAACTCGCCCTTGGCCGGGTGGCGGTGCTGAAGGTCGGCCACCACGGTTCGCGCTACAGCACCTCGGAGGAGCTGCTGGTAGCCACGGCGCCGCGACTGGCGGTGATCTCGGTGGGCGAGAACAACTACGGCCATCCCCATCCGACGGTCCTCGACCGGCTGGCGGAGGCCGGGGTGAAGACCCTTAGCACCGCGGCCAGCGGTGCGATAAGGCTCGACCTCTCTCGGTCGTTACCCCCCGAGTGATAGATTGTTCACAGATGCTCATGACAGTGCGCGTCCTCTCTGAGCACGGACCGGTAAGAGTCGAGTTGGCCCGGTGGCAGAACCGGCTGGTGGTCGTCAAGAGCCTGCGCGGTTTCCATCCGGTCTACAGCCAACGACTCGAGCGAGAAGCGGCCGTCGTCGGCAAGCTCCGGCACGACAACATCGTCCCGTTGCTCGGTTCTCAAGAGGGTTCGCTTATCTACGAATACTGCCCGGGCGTGAGCCTCGAGGAGGCGTTGGGCCAGGGCCCGTTGCGGCCGCGCCGCAGCGTGAAGATCATCGGCGACGTGCTGTCTGCCCTCGCCTACGCCCACGACAAGGGCGTCATCCATCTCGACGTCAAGCCGGCGAACATCCTCGTCAAGGGTGAGAGCGCCCTGCTCACCGACTTCGGCTTCGCCAAAGATCTCGGCCTCACCGCGATAACCAGCCAGGACATGATGATCGGCACGCCGAGCTACATGGCGCCTGAGCAGTTCCAGGGCGTGCGCACCGACCAGCGTTCCGACATCTACGGCGCGGCTGCTGTGCTCTATCACATGTTCACCGGCTCGCCGCCGTACGGCGGCCAGGTGGTTCGGTTCTTGGCCGGCGACGACCGGGTGCCGCTCGACCCCTTGCCCGAGTCGGCCAGGCGTTACGAGCCGCTGCTGCTGCGCGCGCTCTCGCGCGACCCGGCGAACCGCCCGGCCTCCGCCAAGCAGTTGTTGGTCGACCTTCGGGCCGCGGCCACCATCAATTGAGGCCGGTAGGTCGAGCATGATCGTCTCGTTCAGTGGCGACGCGTTCCTCGCGCGCCGCGCCGCCAGACGCTATCTTTCGCGCGCAGGGCTCGACCCCAAGCACGTAAGCGAACTCGGGGAGGACCTCAAGGTCGACGACATCGCGCTACAGGCCTCCCAAGCGAGCCTGTTCGGGCCGGCCGCGCTGCTGCTCGATTTCGGGGAGGCCTTCAGCGGCCAGGCCGGTGTGAAGCCTCGCAACGAGGCCATGGCAGCACTTGGGCGCGTCGGCAGCGACGCCCTCGTGGTCGTGATAGATC
>DASROV010000219.1:0-13763 GCA_035646755.1 Trueperaceae bacterium
ACGCCGTACTCGGCCTGCAGCCGCGGGTTGACGAAGCGCCAGCCGAGCGTGGTGTCGTAGGCGGTGACGCTCCCGGTGGGGTAAGCGCGCACGGGCTTGGGCACGACCCATGGCGCGCGGCTCATCGACTCGACGCCGCCCGCGACGTAGAGATCAGACTCGCCCAACTTGACCGCCCGAGCGGCCTGGGCCACCGCCTCCAGGCCGGAGCCGCACAGCCGGTTCACGGTGACGCCTGGCACGCTGACCGGGAAGCCGGCGAGGAGCGCGCTCATGCGCGCGACGTTGCGGTTGTCCTCGCCTGCCTGGTTGGCGCAGCCGAGGATTACATCGGCGACGTCGACCTTCGGCAGTTGGGCGCGGTCCATCAGCGCGTCGAGCGCACTGGCCGCCAGGTCGTCGGGCCTGACGCTGGCGAGCGCCCCACCATGCCGGCCGACGGGGGTACGCACGGCGTCGATGAGGTAGGCCTCGCCGATGGCGCCGTTACTGAACCTGTCGCTCGCCCTGTTGCTAGTCGTTTCGCTTGTCGTGTTACTCAACGTGTCACCTCACTATTCATCACGGCCCGGTGCGAGCAGCGGTACGGCTCGCCAGCGTCTGCGCGCCCACTGCGACGAGCTGCGTCAGGTAGGGATGCGGCGCGAACTTGGCGTCATGCGTCTCGGCATGAAGGCCAAGGAGCGCCTCGTGCAGCGCACTCAAGCCGATGCGCTCCGCCCACTCGAGTGGCCCGAGGGGGTAGTTGAGCCCAAGTCGCATGGCCAGGTCCATCTCACCACGGTTAGCGAGGCCGTCGGCCAGGGCGCCGATGGCCTCGTTGGCGAGCAACGCGACGATGCGGAAGGCGACGCCGCCCGCGGTGTCGGCTATCACCTCGACGTCGGCGCCCGCCGCCGCCAAGCTGGCGCCTGCGCGTTCGAGCGCGAGGGCGCCGGCCGGGCGCTCGCTTGGGCTCGCCGGGAGCGGCGCCATGAGCTCAAGCCGCGGGCGCGCGCCTGGCAAGCCTGGCAGCACAGAGAACCCGAGCAGGCTGCCGCGCGGTACGCCTTGCCCCAAGCTTCCTGACGCGGCGCTTGCTGAGCGGCCCCAGGCCAGCACCGCCACAGTGGCCCCCTTGGCCAGCAGTGTCGAGACCTCGTCGACCGGTGGCTTCAGCCTGGCGTCGAGCACCAGGTCGGCGTCTGACCCGCCGCCATGGCTCCTACCAGCCGGGTTGCCGCCATCCTGGCCGCTGCCCTCCGGGTCGCCATGCACTGCGCCAGCGGCGAACGACGCGCGCAGCCACCGCGCGGCGCTGGTGTCACCGAGGATCGCCAGCGGGTTGGATCGCTCCCCGCTGTGCCCACGATCATGGGTATCGCCTCCAGGCTCCCTCGCGCCGTCGCCGAGCAGCTTCGCGCCGTGCTCGTCGTAGCGGTAGAAGCCGCGGCCCGTCTTGCGTCCGAGCAGCCCCGCGGTGACCATCGCCTGCTGCAACGGATGTGGCCGGTAGCGAGGCTCCTCGAAGAACGCCCGGTAGACGCCGAGGCTGGCCGCGAGGTTGACGTCGAGACCGATTAGGTCGAGCAGCTCGAACGGCCCCAGGCGGAACCCGGCCGAGCGCATGATCGTGTCGATCTGGGCGACGGGGATGCCGCTGGCGTGAAGCCTCAGCGCCTCGAGGTAGAAAGGGCGGGCGAGGCGGTTGACGATGAAGCCTGGCGTGTCCTTCGTCGTCACCGGCTCCCGCCCGAGGCGCCTGGCGAGATCGGTCGCCGCCCGCGGCAGGTCTGGCCTGGTGAGCATGCCCGGCACGATCTCGACCAGCCTCATCACGCCTGGCGGGTTGAAGAAGTGCATGCCGATCACGTCTTGAGGGCGTTCGCAGGCAGCGGCGATGCCAGTAACCGACAGGGTCGAGGTGTTGGTCGCCAGCACCGCTTGGGGGGCGGCGATGGCCGCCGCGGCGAACAGCTCGCGTTTGAGGTCGAGGTCCTCAGGAGCCGCCTCGAACAGCCATTGTGCGTCCACGGTGGCCTCGATCTCGCCGGCGAACGCGAGCTTGGCGAGGAGCTCGGCTGGTGTGTTCTCCACCCTGCCCTTGGCGTGAAGCGAGGCGAACAGGGCCTCGAGGCTGTCTCTTGCCTCTCGGCGGGCGGCCGCGGCAGGGTCGACGAGCGTTACCTCCAGACCGGCCTGAAGCAGCAGCTGGGCGATGCCTCGGCCCATGGTGCCGGCGCCGAGGACGGCCGCGCGAGTAAGCGGCTCGTCGCCCGCTCGGTGTGCGGCGGCTGCTGCGCTCAACCGGCCACACCTCCGCCTTCGTCGCGCTCGAGCATGGCGTCGATCTGTTGGGCGAGGTAGAGCTTGGCCACGGTCTCGGGGCGGTCGAGTGGAGCCTCGATGAGCGCCTCGATGCGCTTGAGGCGGTAGCGCAAGGTGTTCACGTGGATGTGTAGCTCGCGCGCCAGGGCGGTGAGGTCGCTTGGCGAGCGCAAGTACGCGCTCAACGTCCGCCACAGCTTGCCGTCATCGGCCGCCTTCACCGGGCCGACGAGGCGGTCGCGCAGCGTCATGAGGTTGCCTGCCGGCTGCTGCCTGAGCACCCAGTAGACCGGGTCGAACTGGTCGAACCAGGCCAGCCCGTCGGCGCCCGGCACCGCCTGCAGCGCCAGGACCGCCTGATGGTAGGCGTCCGCGACACCGCTGAGGTCACGTCGCGGCAGGCTAAGCCCCAGTCGCACCGGCGTCGGCGAGCCCGCATCGTCGGCCGCCGCCGCCTTCAGCGCCCGCAGCAACGGCTCGGCCTGGGCCCGCGGCGCGCCGGCGGCGTATACCCAGACGTCGTGCTCGGCTCTCGTCTCCGACAGTGAGCCGTGCCCGGCGGCAAGGAAGTACTCGTCCGCGGCCTCGCGCAGGCGCTCGAGCAGTAGCTGCCCGCGCGCCGCCGCGATCTTGCCGGGCTTGGCCTTCGGACCGACCTCGGCGACGGCCACGACGTAGTCGTTGTCGACGTCGAGGCCGGCGTCGCGCAGGCGCGGCAGCAGCATGTTGGCGGCCTGGGGGCCGGCCAGCCACTCGGCAAGCAGGGCGCCCTTGCGGCTGCGGTCCTGCTGCGCCTCGGCCGAACGTTGCAGCGCCGCGGCGATGAGCAGTCCGCGGCTCAGCTCGAGCCAGGGCAGCGACGAGTCGTCGACATCGAAGGCCATCAACACGCCGCGTGGTCGCCCGCGAGCGGTGATCTTCGTTAGCAGTGCAGGGCTTGATTTGAGGCGCATCGACCCCTCGGGCAGGCTCTGGACCTCGAGATGGGAGATTCGGCTTACCTTGGGTCCGACCCTGGCGACCGTCTCGCCCCACGGCGTGAGCAGCGCCAGGCTGATGCCCGAGAGCCGGTTCACGCGGTCGAGCACGTCACGTTCGGGCTTGGGCCCGTCGAGGGCGCCGAGCAGGTAGCGTTGGACCGACGACAGCAGGTCAAGCCCAGCCGGCGCGGCGGTCAACAGGGCGCCAAGCGCCGCCTCCTCGATAAGCTCTGGGCTGGTGGCGGGCGGGGCGATCAAGAGGGCGACGCCGGCGGCCGCGCAGCGCTTTACAAGCGTCTCAGGCACGCTGCGGCGGCGCGGGTTGAGGACGTAGACGAGAGCGGCGGGTGGGGGCTCGAACAGCGGGTCGGAGGTCGGCCGCGGGAGGCTGAAGGCAGCCTCGCTAAGGCGCAGGTCACCGGCGCGGAGCCAGGGCCGGTCGTCGGGGCGATCGGCGTGGCGCACGGCGGTGAAGACGGTCTCAGGATCGCCGGTTCGCAACTCGAGGTCGAGTTCGGAGCGCTCGAGCAAGCGACCGAGGGCGGCTGCCGCGCGGGGTGGACTTCCGGCTGGCGTGCTCGTTGACATAACTAGATCTGAGTTTACGTCCGGCTGAGAGGCTCGAACTGTTTGGTGATACCGACAAAGAATAGCCAAACCTCTGTGCCGCCTACGATTGACCGCCGGCAGCTGCGCGCCTAGACTCGTTTTACGATGTCAGCTCCAGTATTCACGCTCGAGTACGACCGCGAGCACGATTCTGATCGTCGCACGTCGACCGCCGACGCGGTCACCGCCAGCGACATCCAGGCCGAGTCTTTCGGCAGCCTCGAGTTCAGGCGGACGCTCGGTCGCTTCGCGACGGGCGTCACGGTCGTGACGATGTTGGCCCATGACGGGACGGCATCGTGGTCAGGCGACGACGCTCCAGAGCGGGCGTTTGGCATCACCGTGAACGCCTTCATGTCGGTCTCGCTAGAACCGGCACTCATCGCTATCAGTATCGACAAGTCGGCGCACGCCCACGCGACGCTGTTGGCCGCCAAGCGGTTCGGCGTGAGCGTGTTGTCGGAGGACCAGCGTGATCTCTCCGACTACTTCGCCGGGCGTCGCGTCCACCTTGGCTTGAACCCGTTCGTCCAGGTGGCGGGCTTCCCGGTCATCGCCGAGGCGGGAGCCCAACTGGTATGCCGCACCTACAACGCGGTCGAGGCCGGTGACCACACGATCTTCCTTGGCGAGGTGGTCGCCCTCAGGCATCACGACGCCCGCCCCCTCGTCTTCCACGCCGGCCGCTACGACCAGCTCGGCTGAGTCGGGCCGGACGAGGCAAGCAGGCCGTTCGGTAACGCCGGCTACTTGACCGCATCGGTCCTGGCCGCTACGTTGACCCAGTGTCCACAGCCGAAGACCTTACAGCCGCCCTCGACGCGGTAGAGCGCAACGCAGGCTCGTATGCCGCAGACCTCATGGACTTCGTGCGCTTGCCGAGCGTGAGCACCGAGACCGAGCATCGTCCCGACATCGACGCCGCGGCGACCTGGGTGGCCGCCCGGCTCTCGCGCGCCGGCTTCACCGAGGTGCGCACCATCGACACCCCGGGCCACCCCGTTGTCGTCGGTCGCCTGCATCACGACCGCGACCTGCCTACGGTCATCGTCTACGGCCATTACGACGTGCAGCCGGTCGAACCGCTGGAGTTGTGGGAGTCAGGACCGTTCGAGCCCGAGATACGTGACGGCAAGATCTACGGCCGCGGCGCCAGCGACGACAAGGCCGGCGTGCTCATCGCCATCCAGGCGGTCGAGGCGTACACCGCAAGCGGCGGCCTGCCGCCCGTGAACCTTACCTTCCTCATCGAGGGTGAAGAGGAGATCGGCTCGCCCAACCTCCCCGAGTTCCTCGATCAACACCGCGAGCTGCTGCGCGCCGACCTGGCCATAAGCGCCGACGGTGGTATCTACGGCGTCGGCACCCCCTCTGTGACTGTCGGATCGCGCGGCCTGGCGGCCGTGCAGATAGACGTGCGCGGAGCTTCGAGCGACCTTCACTCGGGGATGTACGGCGGCGCTGTGGCCAATCCGATAATGGCGCTTGCCAGGATCCTCAGCTCGCTGCAGGACGCCGAAGGCCGCATCCAGGTAGAGGGCTTCGAGGCTGGCGTCGAGCCGCTGCAACCAAGCGTGCGCCAGGCGCTGGCGGCTTTACCTGACGATGAAGAGGCCGAACTCGCTCAGCTCGGCCTTAAGTCGTGGTGGGGCGACCCCGAGTACTTGCCACGTGAGCGCCGAAACGTCCGTCCCACGCTGGAGGTAAACGGCATCGGCGGCGGGTTCCAAGGTAACGGCATCAAGACCGTGCTGCCGAGCCGCGCGTTCGCCAAGGTAAGCTGCCGGCTCGTCGTCGGTCAGGATCCCGAGCAGGTCGTCGCGGCCCTCAAGCGCCATGTCGCCAAGGTCACACCGGCGGGCGTGACGGCGACAGTGACGCCGCTTCCCGGTAGTGGCAAGGCCTATCAGATGCCGGTCGACCACCCGGCGCTAGAGGTCGCCGCCGAGAGCATGGAGGCGGTATACAAGCGCCGCCCCTTCCCGGTGTGGACCGGGGGCACGGTGCCCGTGGCCGAGCAGTTCCAGGCCATCCTCGGCATCTGGTGCCTCTACTTCGCCTTCGGGGAGCCCGACAACGCGCTTCACGCCCCCAACGAGTTCTTCCGTGTCGATACCATTCGCCAAGGCACCGAGGCAACGGTGAGGCTGCTGGCCGGCCTGGCTGAGCGAAGGGACGCGCTGGCTCCGATTAGTTAGCGGCACCTTCCGGTGGCGGGTTGTGTCATCCAACAGTTCATATCTGCTCGCTTGTTGATCCGCACCATTGCCCGATACGAAGCGCGGTACGTATGGTTGAACCATCGACAACCCGAGCGGAGGGGCAATGCTCGCACCACGTGGTTCGATCGTGCCGTTGCCGACGCCGTTCAGCGGCGAACGCGCACGCATCGACGAGACATCGTTGGCAGCGCTTATCGAGTTCCAGATCTCGTCAGGCAGCCATGGGCTCAGCTGTACCGGCACCACCGGGGAGCCGTCGTCGCTCAGCACCGCCGAGCGCAAGCACGTTGTCGAGTTCGTCAAGGAGAAGGTAGCCGGCCGCGTTCCGTTCGTGCCTGGCACCGGGTCCAACAACTTGGACGAGACTCTCGAGCTCACCAGGCACGCCGTCGACATCGGCGTCGACGGGGTGATGATCATCGCGCCGTACTACGTGCGGCCGAACCAGCGTGGCCTCTTCGACTACTTCAGGACGATCGCCGAAGCCGTGGCCAGGCAAGACGACAGCGTGCCGGTGATCCTCTACAACATCCCCGGCCGCGCCGCCGTCAACATCGAGCCGGCCACCATCGGCCGCCTGCGCCGCGAGTGCCCGAACATCGTCGGCGTCAAGCACGCCACCAAGAGCCTCGACGACGTGTCTTACACGCTGGTCGAGGCGGGCCGC
The DNA here is from genome assembly GCA_035646755.1 of Trueperaceae bacterium. GTDB lineage: Bacteria > Deinococcota > Deinococci > Deinococcales > Trueperaceae > DASRWD01. Next base: position 6,786 of record DASROV010000219.1, read on the forward strand.
GACTTCGCCGTCTACTGCGGCGCCGAGACGATGACCTACCCGATGCTCGCCCTCGGGGGCAGCGGCCACATCAGCGCCACCGGGGTGGTGGCGCCGGCCGAGATCGCCCGCCTCTACGACCTCGCGGCCGCCGGGCGCTGGGACGAGGCGCGCGACCTTCACTACCAGATGCTCGAACTCAACGACGTGCTCTTCATCGAGGTCAACCCGGTTCCGCTCAAGACGGCGCTCGCCCTCATGGGTCTATGTGAGGCGCGCTGGCGCCTGCCGCTCGGCCCGATGTTGCCGCACAACGAGGAGAAGCTGAAGGCCACCGTCGCCCGCTACGGGCTCATCGAGCGGGCGGAAGCAAGTCCGGGGAAGGGGTCGTGAGACCCGAGTCCCCGTACGGTCGCGCGCTCGTCGACGGTCACCTTGAGCGCGTCGAGCTGCGGCCCGATGGCGCGTTGGTGGGTGCCGCCGGCCGACCGTTGAACGAGGCGAGCCTTGGCTGGTTACCACCCATCGAGCCGCGCACGATCCTCGCGCTGGCTCTCAACTACCGCGATCACGCCGCCGAGCTCGACCTCGAAGAGCCCGAGCAGCCCGCGCTGTTCCCCAAGTTCCGCAACGCGCTTCTCGGCCACCGCGGCAAGATCGTGAGGCCCAAAGGCATCGAGTTCATGCACTACGAAACGGAGTTGGCGGTCGTCATCGGCAGGCCGGCCCGGCGGGTGAGCGAGGCCGATGCGCTAGTGCACGTAAAGGGCTACACCATCGCCAACGACCTAGTGGTGCGCGACTTCGTCATCAACCACTTCCGGCCGCCGGTGAAGCCCAAGAACTTCGACACGTTCCTGCCGCTTGGGCCGCTGCTGATGCCCGCGTCCTCGGTCCCCGACCCGCAGGCTTTGAGTTTGCGCACCTACGTGAACGACGAGCTGCGCCAGGAGGGCGACACCGCTGACATGATCCGGCCGGTCGCCGCGCTCATCGCCTACATCAGCGAGTTCATGACGCTGCAGGAGGACGACGTGCTGCTCACCGGCACGCCCAAGGGCATCAGCCACGTGGTGGCCGGCGACGTCATCCGCTGTGAGGTCGGCGGTTTCATGCCGCTCGTCAACGAGGTCGTCGCCGAGGAAGAGTCGGCCGCGGCAGCGCCGGCTCTCGGGCAGGCAGCGGGCGGCCGATGAGACCGGCAGCCGAGCGCGGGGCCGCCGGGCCGCAGGTGGCCACGGCCACCTCGCCGGCGGAGCTCCGCGCGGTCGCCGAGCGCGCGGTCGCCAACCTGCTCGAGCAGGTCGGCGCGGCTAGCGGTACAGTTCTCAACCTCATCGACGGCGAATGGCGACCGGCCGCCTCGGGGGCCACGTTCGAGACCTTCAGCCCCGTCGACCGCACGGTGTTGGCCGCGGTCGCGTCCTCCGACGCGGCCGACGTCGACGTCGCCGCGCGCTCGTCGCAGCGCGCCTTCGAAAAGTGGCGACGCCTCCCCGCCAACGAGCGCAAGTCGCTCCTCATGGGGCTCGCCGACCTCATCGAGCGGGACGCCGAGGAGATCGCGCTACTCGAGGTGATCGACGCCGGGCAACCGCTGCGCTTCATGCGCCAGGCCGCCAAGCGCGGTGCCGAGAACTTCCGCTTCTTCGCCGAGCGCGCCGCCAGTGCCCGCGACGGCCTCGCGCTGCCTACCGACCAGCAGCTTAACTACACCGGCCGCAAGCCGATCGGCCCGGTCGGGGTGATAACCCCCTGGAACACACCGTTCATGCTCGCCACCTGGAAGATCGCGCCCGCCCTCGCCGCCGGCTGCACGGTGGTGCACAAGCCGGCGGAGTGGGCACCCCTGAGCGCCGTCAAGCTCGCGCGGCTGGCGCTCGAGGCGGGGCTGCCCGCCGGCGTGCTCAACCTCGTCAACGGGCTTGGCGAGAGCGCCGGCAAGGCGCTCACCGAACACCCCGCCATCAAGGCCATCGCGTTCGTCGGCGAGAGCGTAACCGGCTCGCGAATCATGGCCCAGGGGGCTGCGACCCTCAAGCGGATCCACTTCGAGCTTGGCGGCAAGAACCCCGTTGTAGTGTTCGACGACGCCGACCTGCAGCGCGCGCTCGACGCCACCCTGTTCATGATCTACAGCCTCAACGGCGAGCGCTGCACAGCGGGCAGCCGGGTGTTACTGCAGCGAGGCATCTACGATGAGTTCACCGACGGCCTTGCGGCGCGCGCGCAGCGCATAAAGGTCGGCGATCCGTTCGATCCTTACACCGAGGTGGGTCCGCTCATCCACCCCGAACACCTGGCCAAGGTCACGGACTACCTCGAGCGGGGCCAGCGGGAGGGTGCGCGGCTCGTCACCGGCGGCCGCGCTGACGACCTCGGCGGCGGCTACGTGCGGCCCACGCTGTTCACCGGCGCGAACCGCGATATGAGCATTGCCAAGGAGGAGATCTTCGGCCCTGTGCTTGTCGCCATGCCGTTCGAGGACGAGGCCGAGGCCCTGGCCATCGCCAACGACGTCGACTACGGCCTGGCCGCCTACCTGTGGACAAGCGACGTCGCGCGGGCACACCGCTTCGCGCGCGAGCTCGACGCCGGCATGGTGTGGGTGAACTCGCAGAACGTCAGGCACCTGCCGACGCCGTTCGGCGGCATGAAGGCAAGTGGCATCGGTCGTGACGGCGGCGACTACAGCTTCGATTTCTACATGGAGACACAGAACGTGGCCATCGCACTTGGTGAACACGCCATCCCGAAGCTTGGCGCGTGAGGAGGGGTTAGCACATGCCGGCACGCACAGGTACGCAGTTCCTAGAGGGTCTCAAACGCAAGCCCCCGACGCTTTTCCTCTCCGGTGAGCGCGTAACGGACCCCACGCGTCATCCGGCCACGGCCGGCATCGCGCGGTCGATCGCGGCGCTTTACGACATGCAGCACGACCCCGCGTTGGCCGACGAGCTCACCTACCAGAGCCCGAGCAGCGCCGAGCCCGTCGGTCTCAGCTTCCTGGAGACAACCAGCAAGGACGACTTGCGCAGGCGCTCGCGCATGCACAAGCTGTGGGCAGACGCCAGCCTCGGCTTCATCGGCCGCAGCCCCGATTACCTGAACGTCAACCTCATGGCGGTCGGCCGGGCGGCCTCGTACTTCACGCAGAGCGACCCGCGCTTCGGCGACAACGTGCGGCGCTACTACGAGCACGTGCGCGAGCACGACCTGTGCCTCACGCACGCCCTCACCAACCCGCAGGTCAACCGCGGCGTGCGCGCCGACCAGCTCGTCGATCCGTACATCGCGCTCGGCCTCGTCAAGGAGACCGACGACGGCCTCATCGTCAGGGGCGCGCGCATGCTGGCCACGCTGCCGATCGCTGACGAGATTCTCATCTTCCCGTCGACGGTGCTCAAGGAGCAGGAGGAGATGGCGCGATACGCCCTGGCGTTCGCCGTGCCATGCAGCACGCCCGGCCTCAGCTTCATCGGCCGCGAGCCGCTCGATACCGGCCGCTCCCATCACGATCATCCGCTGGCATCGCGCTTCGACGAGATGGACGCCATGGTCGTCTTCGACGACGTGCTGGTGCCGTGGGACCGCGTGTTCCTGATGAACGACGTGCGCCTCGCCAACCGCGCATACGGCGAGACCGGGGCCGTTTACCACATGGCTCACCAGGTGGTTAACGTCAAGATCGCCAAGACCGAAGCGTTCCTCGGCGTGGCCAAGAAGATAGTCGACTCGATCGGCAGCGGCGAGTTCCAGCACGTGCAACAGAAGGTAGCCGAGCTCATCATCACCTTGGAGATCCTCAAGGCGCTGAGGACCCAGTCCGAGGAGACCGCCACGCTCGACGCCTACGGCACCATGACGCCGGGCAAGGCCGCGCTTGACGCCGCGCGCAACTACTTCCCGCAGGTCTACCCGAGGATGGTCGAGATCTTGCAGTTGTTGGCGGCGAGCGGCCTGATCATGATCCCGACCGAGGACGCACTGAGAGGCCCTAACGCCGACGCCATCGACAAGTACCTCCAGGCCAAGAACGTCGGCGCCGGCGAGCGCGTGAAGCTGTTCCGGCTGGCCTGGGACATGACGATCTCGGCGTTCGGTGGACGCCAGAACCTCTACGAGAAGTTCTTCTTCGGTGACCCGGTTAGGACCCAGTGCGCGCTCTATCAGAGCTACGACACCAGCGCGGCCACCGAGCGGGTCGAACGTTTCCTCGAGCGCTCGGCCGAGGTGCGAGATGCCGCTCTCTGAGCCGGCCGCCGTCCCAGTGTTCGACGTGCTGCGTGTGGCGCATGTCGAGCTCGGCGTGAGCCAGCTCGAGCGCTCGGCGGAGTTCTACGTCGCCGGCCTCGGCATGGTCGAGTCCGGGCGAGACGAGCACACGCTGTGGCTGCGCGGCCTCGAAGACAGCTCGCATCACTGCCTGGTCTTGCGGCGCCAGGAGCCGGGCGCCTGCCTAAGCATCGGCTTCCGTGTGCGAACGCCGGCCGACCTCGACCGCGCAAGCGCGCACTTCGCGGCGCGCGGTGACCTCCTCGGCGAGAGCGAACCGAGGGGCCAAGGTCGCACGGTGCTGGCACGCGATCCCTTCGGCATGCCGCTGAGTTTCTATCACGAGCAGCTGCGCGTGCCAAGGCAGCTGCAGAGCTACGACCGTTACCACGGCGCGGCGGTACAGCGCCTCGACCACGTCAACGTCTACGCCGCCGAGCTGCAGGCCACCCACGACTACTACACGGGCGAACTCGGCTTCAGGGTGAGTGAGTACACCGAGACCGACGAAGACGAGCCGCGGCTGTGGGCCGTGTGGGCGCACCGCAAGGGGAACGTCCACGACCTCGCGCTCACCAACGGTGTCGGGCCACGCCTCCATCACGTCGGCTTGTGGGTGCGCGGCGAGATGGACGTGATCAACGCCTGTGACGTGCTCGCGGTCTCCGGCTTCGCCGGCGCGATCGAGCGGGGCCCGGGCCGGCACGGCATCTCGAACGCCTTCTTCCTCTACCTCCGCGACCCCGACGGGCACCGTATCGAGCTGTTCACCGGCGACTACCGCACCCTCGACCCCGAGTTCACGCCGATCCGCTGGAGCCTTGACGACCCGCGCAGGCAGACGCTGTGGGGCCAGCCGGCCCCACGCTCATGGTTCGACGAAGGGAGCCCGTTTCCAGGAGTGCAACCGCGACAGCCGCAGCTCGACGCCGAGCCGGTGGTCGCCAAGACCAATTGAACCAAGGGAGGAAAGAGATGACAAGAAGAGTGCTTGTCCAACTGTTCATCGTGGGAGCTGCCACGCTATTATTTGGCCTGGCAGCGGCCCAGAGCATCCGTATCGGCGCCACCGTGGCGGCGACGGGAGCCGCCTCGGCGTTGGGAGAGCCCGAGGCAAACACCTTCCGCATGCTGCAGGAGCAGTTGAACGCCGCCGGCGGCATCAACGGCGTGCCCGTCGAGATCATCTTCCTCGACACCGCTTCGGACACGGCGCAGGCAGTGACCAACGTCAACCGCCTCGTCCAGGAGGACGACGTGCACGTGGTCATCTGCTGCACGATCTCGGCCAATAGCTTGGCCATCATCGACGCCGTGCAGGGCGCGACGGTGCCCAACATCAGCCTGGCGGCCTCCTCGCAGATAATCGAGCCGGTCGAGGAGCGCTACTGGGTCTTCAAGACGCCGCAGACCGACAGCCTCATGATCGGCGGCATCGTCGAGGACATGCAGGCCAACTCCTTAAGCACCCTTGCCTACCTGGCCATCGATGACGCCTACGGCGAGGGCGGCCTCAACGAGCTTAACGAGGCCATCGAGGGCACCGACATCGAGGTGGTAGCGGTAGAGCGCTACGGACGCTCGGACACCAACGTCACGGCCCAGGTGCTCAGCGCCGTGCAGAGCCAACCCGACGCCGTGTTGATCTGGGGCGTAGTGCGCGACTCCGCACTGGTGGTCGAGGAGGTCGCCAACCGCGGTTACGAAGGACAGGTCTACGCCAGCCACGGGGTCGGCAACCCGAGCTTCCTCGAGCTGGCCGGCGAAGCCGCCAACGGCGTGCGCCTGCCCATCGGCCCGATGATCGTCGTCGACGAGCTGAGCGACGACAACGTGGTCAAGCCGGTGGCACAGGCCTACGTCGAGCAGTACGAGGCGCAGTTCGGCGAGGGGACCGCTAGCACCTTCGGCGGCCACGCCTGGGACGCCGTAAAGGCCATCGAACTGGCGCTCACCTTCGCCATGGAGCAAGGCGAGATCGACTGGAGCGACACCCAGGCAGTGCGCGACGCGCTGCGCGACGGGCTCGAGGAGATGGGACCGTTCGTGGGCGTCGGCGGCGTGTTCGATTACACCGCTGAGGACCATCTCGGCCTCGACGGGAGGGCGCTGGTCATCGTTGAAGTCGTCGACGGCGACTGGACCCTTGCGCAGTGAACTGCCGGCGCTAGCGTTGCTTGACTGACCGGCTAGGGAGGGCGCCGGGCCGACGGATCGACCCAGGGTCGGATCGACACCCAGACGGGTCGACCGACGGCCGGCGCCTTCCTAGCCAACTGTTGGTAGCAAACACAGCACTTGCCAACACAGCACCGGAACCAGAGGTAGCTTGTTCGACATCCCACTGATTCTCTTCTTCGAAGGCCTCACCAACGGGGCCATCTACGCCCTCATGGCTCTCGGCATCGTCGTGCTCTACTCGGTAACCGGCGTGATCAACGTCGCTCAGGGCGAGTTCGTCATGCTCTCGGCGCTTACCGTCGCCAGCTTTCGCGAGGGCAGCGTGCCGGGGACCGTCTACATCGTCGTCGCTGGCCTCGTGCTGTGGGCCTTCTACGACGCCATCTCGCGCCTGAGGGAGCGGCGCCCCGGCCGGGCCCTGCTCGCCGCCGTAGTGCCGTTGGCTGTCGCTGCCGCTATCTACCTAATCGTCGTCGCCGCCAGCCGGGCCGAGCTGCCCTATCTCGCCCAGATCCTGCTTGCCGTCCTGCTCACCACCGCGCT
>DASROV010000220.1:0-4863 GCA_035646755.1 Trueperaceae bacterium
TCGCTCATTAGTGCGCCTCCGGGCAGCGCCGCTACCGACGCGGGCGTAGCGACGGTGGCCGAGCAGGCGGACCTCGAGGACCACGAGCACGGTCGTGAACGACAGCAGCATGAGCGCGAGGATGGCGGCGTAGCTGCGGTCGAACGCCGCGGTGTACTGCAGGTAGATGGCGAAGCTGAAGGTCTCGAAACGCATCAGCGCGACGGCCCCGAAGTCGCCGAGCACGTAGAGGGACACCACCAGCCAGCCGGCCAACAAGGCAGGCCTTAGCTGCGGGAGCACGACGCGCCCGATGACCTGTCGGTAAGTGAGTCCAAGACTCCGGCCGCTCTCCTCGAGGCCCGGATCGAGCCCCGACAAAGCGCTGCGGACGTTGAGGAAGATGTACGGGTAGGTGTAGAGCGTGAGCGCCGCCGCGGCGCCTGCCAGGCCGCTTGGGCGGGCGACTACTACGTCGAACAGCTGCGCCAGCACGCCCTGGTAACCACCGAGGCCAAGCAGGGAGTACGCCATCACGTAGCCAGGTACGGCCAACGGGGTGACAGCCAGCCAGGTGATGAGCCGGCGCCCGCGGATGTCGGTGCGCACCACCAACCACGCCAGCGGGACCGCGATGGCCGTGCCGATGACGAGCACAAGCACGGCCAGCGAGACGGTGTTGCGAATGAGGTCGGCGGTGCGCGGTCGCAGCACCAGCTCGCCGAGCGCCGCCGGGTCTACCTCCAGGGCGCGAACGACGAGATAGACCAGGGGAAGTAACGTCGCAGCCCCGGCCAGAACGGCCGGGACGATGACGTACCAAGGCGAGCGCGCAAGTCGTCTCCCCCGGGCCCACGGTGCGGCCGGGCTCAGAGCAGTCCGACCTCGCGCAGCAGCTCGAGGGTGCCCTGGAGGTCGTCGATCGCAGTGAGGTCAACCAGCGGAGAGGCCGCAGCGACCTCGGTGCTGCTGGCCAGGCCGTCGGCCGGCTCGACCGATTCCGTTATCGGGTACTCGAAGTTCTCGTTGGTGAAGAAGCTTTGGGCTTCGTCGGAGAGCAGGAAGTCGATGAACTGGTGCACCAGCTCCTTTTCGTCGCTGGCGGCCACCACGCCGATGCCGGTGACGTTGGCGAGGTTGCCTATATCACCGTCGTCGAAGAACGTCTGGGCGACCGGGAAGTCAGGGTCTTCGGCCAGGCGCCGCATCAGGTAGTAGTTGTTCACGAGGCCGAAGTCGACCTCGCCGGCCGCCACGGCGTCGAGCTGGGAGCCGTTGTTCGGATAGGCCTTGGCGCCGTTGGCGATCATGTCGCGCAGCCACTGCTCGGCGACGTCTTCACCGTGCGTGACGCGCAAGGCGGTGACGAACGACTGGAAAGAGCCGTTGGAGGGCGCCCACGCGACGCGGTTGGCGTAGCGCCCGTCGGTGAGGTCGAGGACGCTGGCGGGAAGCTCGTCTGCCGAGACCCGCTCAGTGGAGTAGATGAGCGTGCGGTTGCGGGCGCTTACGGCCACCCACTCGTTGTCAGGATGAACCTGCTTCTCGGCCACGTTGGCGACCAGTTCGGCCGGCACCGCGGCGAGGCTGCCGCTGGCGGCAAGCGCGCCAAGGGCGCCGGCGTCCTGCGCCCAGAAGCCGTCGGCCGGGCTGGCCGCACCCTCTTCGCTTATCAGGACGGCGAGTTCAGCGGTGCTGCCGTAGCGCACCTCGACCTCGATGCCGGTCGCCTCGGTGAAGCGCTCGATGATAGGGCCGGCGAGCGACTCGCCCCTGCCGACGTAGAGCGTGATGCTTTGTGCGGCGGCGACGCTCGCTAATAGCATCGCTATCAGTACTGTCACGAGTCGTTGGCTCATACTTCCTCCTGACCTGGCGCCAGCGCGCCAAGAAACGCATCCGAAGTCAATCCATAGTAATTTACTATGAATTCCAGGGAAGGTTACGCCGGGTCGAGTTGGGCGTCAAGGCCCTTGCCACCGGTATTCGTCTGCGCAATCACGCGTAAACTGGCGCCGATTGTGTGCACGAGGGGCAAGAATCGCGTGAATATGTGTCATCGCGCAGATTCTGTCCTTTGGTCGCAGTCTACAATGCGTCGAGAGACGGAATCTGCGCGACCCCGCAGATATGAAACGAAACCGAGGATCTCGATGAACTCGCCACAGGAGACCTCTTACCTACCGAATCGACTGCGGACGAGGCGCAAGGAGTTGGGCTTGACCCAGGTGGAGCTCTCCGATATCGCCGGTGTCTCGCCTCGCTTCATCCATGACTTGGAGAACGGCAAGGGTGGCGTTCGTATGGATCTCGTGCTCGCCGTGGCGGACGCTTTGGGCCTCCGAGTTGAACTGCGCTTGCTCGATCCCACTGGTTCAGGGGCCGAAGCCCGCACCACCTCCTAACTATGTTGCGTCACGAGGCCGACGTTTACAAAGCCGGAACCCATGCCGCAACACTGCTGGGAACTAGAGGAACGGTGGAGTTTCGCTACCTTGCCGCGTACCTTGAGCAAGGGCTGCCGCCAGTCGCGACAACGCTGCCGCTGAACCCGGAACCCGTCGTGAATCATGGCGGCGCCGTTCCTCCGTTCTTCGCGGGGCTTCTGCCCGAAGGGCGGCGCCTGACTACCTTGCGGCGACATTTGAAAGCATCTATGGACGACGAGCTTTCGCTGTTACTGGCAGTCGGTTCCGACACCGTCGGCGACGTTCAGATAATGCCGAAGGGTGCTCCTCCCGTTCGGAGCGAACCTCTATTGCAGTTGCCAAAGGACATGTCCTCCATAAGCTTCGCTGAGCAACTGCGAGACCACCAACTCATCGATCCAGTGGGCCTACCAGGGGTGCAAGAGAAGGCCTCCGGGAGGATGATCAACCTACCGGCGAGCCGGGCTTACGAGAGGTTCGTCGTGAAGCTCGCCCCGCCGGAGTACCCCGGTGTCATAGAGAACGAGGCGTTCTTCCTGGGTCTGGCGAAAAAAGCGGGGCTAAGAACCGTGAAGTGGCAGGTCGCCGAGGACCGAGATGGTGTGAGGGCTCTGCTGGTAACGCGCTTTGACCGGGCAATAGGGGGCCAGGCCGCGGTCGCGTTGGCATGTGAGGACGCCTGTCAAGTCCTGGGCCTGTGGCCCGCGAGCAAGTACTCCGTCACCATGGAAGAGGCGGCTGGAGCCCTCACACGCTGGTGCGCCGCTCCGGCGGTCGCAGCGCGTGACATCTTCTCGCAAGTCGTGTTCGCGGTGCTCACGGGCAACGGCGACTTGCACGCCAAGAACATCTCCATCTTGGCAACACCCACGGGCGAGTGGCGCATCAGCCCCGCGTACGACCTCCCGTCTACCGTGGCTTACGGTGATCACACCTTCGCGCTTCCAATACGGGAAAGCACGCAACCGTACTCCCGGCGCAGCCTGCTTGAGTTCGCGGCAGAGATCGGCCTGAGGCGCCCGGCCGCCGAGAAGATCATCGATCGCCTGATCGAACGAACGCAACGCCCGCTGACCGACCTGGTCGCCGCCGGGCTGCCGTACAACCTCGAGACGGTTAGCTCCATGATCAGTACATACAACTATCGCAGGCGACAACTAAGCGCTTGACGGCCAGTGAAGTTGACCGCTCGCACCCGCCGCCTAGAACTCAACCGAAGCCACAGTCGAGTGCCCGGTCCCAGCGCACCGGGCACGAGAGGTCACAGCAGCCCTTCTCTACTCGAGCGGGTCCTACGTGGACGCCGAGGTCACGCCGACTTTCCACGTTCAGACCCACAGTAAGCGACCCAAAAGACCAAATGTTCGTCAACCTGGCCCTGGCCTCAGCGGCGATGACGATCGTTTCAGGAGGCAAGCATCTGCTGGCAGTCGACGGTGTCGCGGGCCTGACTGTCATGCAACCGGCAGCATTAGCGGACGCCCTTAAACGCCGGTAAGTGCAAGCGTTCGAGCCGCAACACGGTTGCGGCCGCGGCCGAGAAAGCGGTCGATAGGCCGGTCGCGTTCCGCTGCACCGACCTCGATCAGCCGCCTCAATGCCCGGCCGGCATCAACACCTCACCGTCGTAGATCTCGGGGTTCGGCTCGCCGGTAACGATCAGCGTGCCAGACAGGCCACGCTCTACCCTGCTGAGCGCGTGGTCGACTAGGACGTACTCCCCGGGTACCTCGACAGTGAACTCGACGATCACCGAGCCGCCTGACGGCACGCTCGTCACGTGGATGTCGGTTAGCGGCTCCGCGGTGACGCTGCCCTCGTGGTAGACGCGGTCGAAGATCTCGCCGATGACGTGGAAACTGCTGGCCTTGTTGGGCCCGCCGACACCGAAGAAGATCCGTACGCTATCGCCTACCTCGGCACGCAGCGGCAGGCGGTTGAGCGCGTTTACGGCGCCGTTGAACGTGAAGTACTCCGGCTGCTCGTCAAGCAGCTTCTCCACGCTGAAGTCCTGTTGCCCCTTGGCTCCGTACGGTCGGTTGGTGTAGAGCTCACCCTGCATGACGTAGAACTCGTGATCGACTTCAGGAAGGCCGCCAACCGGCTCGACCAGGATGAGGCCATACATGCCGTTGGAGATGTGCTGCGCGACCATCGGCGTCGCGCAATGGTAGACGAACAATCCCGGCTGCAGCGCTTTGAAGCTGAAACCCGTCTGATGCCCAGGAAGGGTCTGTGTCGACACGGCTCCGCCGCCCGGGCCGGTAACGGCGTGGAGGTCGACAGAATGGATGAACAGACTGTCGGTAGGGTTCTGGAGCACGACGTCGACAGTGTCACCGACCATGATACGGATGAACGGTCCGGGGATGAGCCCGTTGAACGTCCAGAAGCGATAGGTGGTGCCATCGGCTAGCAGCGCCTCGCGTTCGACGGTGGCCAGCACTACCTCATG
>DASROV010000221.1:0-3742 GCA_035646755.1 Trueperaceae bacterium
ACTGTGGCATGCGGCGCACTCTAACGCTTGTCAACCAGGCCACGATCGCGGGCTAAGCTCGGAAGCGGTGAGTGACGACATGAACACACCCGATGACCTCGCTCGGGGCGAGCGAGCCGACCCGGCGAGCACGCCGCCGGCACTCACGGCCAAGGACTTCGCCGCCAACCTGGCGGCCGTGCGGGCTCGTATCGACGCGGCCTGTCGGCGCTCCGGCCGCGATCCGAGCCAGGTCGAACTGCTGCCCGTAAGCAAGACCGTTCCTGCCGAACGTCTCCGCCTGGCGTACCAGGCAGGCATGCGCAAGCTCGGTGAGAACAAGGTACAGGAGGCGCGCGAGAAGGCAGCGGAGTTGGCCGCTCTGCCCGGCCTGAAGTGGGCGGTGATCGGGAACCTGCAGACCAACAAGGCGAAGTACGTGGCGCGGTTCGCCCACGAGTTCCACGCGCTCGACCGTCTCAAGGTCGCGGAGGAACTCGATCGCCGACTTCAGCAGGAGGGCCGCGCGCTCGACGTCTTCGTGCAGGTGAACAGCTCGGGCGAAAAGAGCAAGTTCGGGCTGGCGCCGGCCGACGTGCCGGCCTTCGCGCAAGAGTTGCCGCACTACCCGTCACTGAGGGTGCGCGGGCTGATGACACTTGCCCTGTTCTCATCCGACCTCGAGCGGGTGCGGCGTTGTTTCGTGATCATGCGCGAGCTACGCGAGCGCCTCAGGCAGGAAGCGCCCGCAGGCGTGTCGTTCGACGACCTGTCGATGGGCATGTCGGGGGACTTCGAGGAGGCAATCGCGGAGGGCGCGACGGTCGTCCGCGTCGGCCAGTCGATCTTCGGCGCACGGGCGCTTCCAGACAGCCACTACTGGCCGGGTGGGACATCGTGACCGAAGAGGAACCTTCGGGCGTCGAGCCGGCCCTCGTCGACCGGGACAGGCTGGCCCCGCTTCCGGTCGACGTCGTGTCGATCCAGTCGCAGGTCGTCTACGGCTGCGTCGGCAACAGCGTCGCGGTCCCCACGTTGCAAGCGTTGGGGCTCAACGTCGTCGCGGTGCCGACGGTGTTGCTCAGCAACGTGCCCCACTACGACACGCTCCATGGCGGAGCCGTGCCGACCGAGTGGTTCGCCGGGTACCTCGCCGACCTGGACCGCCGGCGCGCGCTCACCCACGCCAGGGCCATCCTGGTCGGTTACCTCGGGCCGCCCGAACAGACGGCGGTGCTGGTCGCGTGGCTGGAACGCGTCCTCGCCGAGCACCCCCATATCGAGCTCATCCTCGACCCGGTGATGGGCGACCACGACGTCGGCGTGTACGTTCATCCCGACACGCCCACGCTGCTGCGGGAGCGGCTACTGCCCATGGCCAAGGGGCTCACGCCCAACGCGTTCGAGTTAGAGCAGCTTGCCGGTAGGTCGTTGTCGACGCTAGAGCAGACCGTAGCGGCCGCGCGCGAACTCCTTGCTGGGCAGATGGAGTGGATTGTAGTGACCAGTGCGGCGCCGGCCGAGACGGCGCCGGGCACGACTCGGGTTGCGATAGTGACGCGAACCGCCGTCGAGGTCCTCTCGCACCGGTTCGTAACCTCCGTAGCAAAGGGCACTGGCGACCTTTTCACCGCGGCCCTCGTCGGCGGCCTGCTGCACGGAGAAACCCTGATCGCAGCCACGACGTCGGCTGCCGACCGCACGCTAATCGTGCTGGAGAGAAGCGCGGCCTTGGGCTGCGGCGAACTCGTGCTTGGCCAACACGGGTAGAATCCTCCGGTGGAGTTCGATATCGCCGCGGGGAACGACTAGGCTGGAAGCTGTCGTGGCCTCACTTCATCCACTCGAACTGCTCGCCGTCCTCGGCGGCGCCGTCGCGGCCGCGCTGGCGCTCTTCGTGCCAAACTCGAGAGTTCGCCTGGTCTCGGCCTGGGTCCTGCTCGGCACGGTCGCCGCCGCCGCCGTGGTGGTCGGTCCGCGCCCAGAGATGTACTCGCTTTACCTGCTTGCGTTGATATTGGCCGGCGCTGCCTGGGCCGCGAGCCGGCGCGTGCTCTCGTCCCCGGTGCGCAAGGTGTGGCGCACCGGTCGGGGCACCGGCGAGGAGCACGTGACCGCCGAGGCGGGCCCGGGCGGCTTGCTCTTGCGCCTGCTGCTGTTCGCGTTGGCGCTGGCGGCGCTCGCCATCCCGTTGACTCTGCTGCCCTTGCCCTCGTTCCTGCTCTAGGCAACCGCTGCGGGAGCCTTCCGTCGGCGCGGCTCACGATCGAGCCGGGCGCCACCACAGCGCGCCCGGCTCGCAGAGTTCTTTGAGTCAGTAGTGGGGTGTCAGCTCCAGATCAGGGTGTTACCTCGGTCTGGAAGACGTACTCGCCGTTGTCCACGCCCATTATCGTCACGCTCTTGGTCGGCACGCGCGAGTCGCCCTCGTAGCTGATCACGCCCGTCACGAGGTCGAGGCCGCTGGTCTCAGCCAGGGCGTCGCGGATGGCGTCAGGCTCGGCCGAACCCGCGCGCTCGATGGCGTCGGCGATGAGCAGCATCGAGTCGTAGCCGAGCGCCGCGAAGGCGTTCTCGGGCGGGTTGCCGTACTCGGCCTCGTAGGCCGCCACGAACTCCTGCACCTGCGGGTCGTCGCTTGTCAATGAGACGTGTGTCGAGAAGTACACACCGTTGGCCAGGTCGCCTGCGACCTCGACAAGCAGCGGAGTGTCGAAGCCATCGGCGCTGAGGATCGGCTGTTCGAAGCCCGCCTCCCTGAACTGCTGCACGAGGTTGCCGGCGTCGCTCGGTACGGCCGACATGAAGATCGCGTCGGGCTGCTCCTCGAGGGCACGTAGGCGCGCGATCTGCGAGGAGAAGTCGGCGTCGCCCGACTGGTAGGAGTCTTCGAGGAGCAGAGCGTCCTCGCCAAGCAGCTCGGCGAAGCGTTCGTTGGCGAACTCGCGCACGGCGAGGGTGAAGTCGTAGGCCTGGTCGTAGAGCATGTAGTAGCTCTCGACGCCGAGCTCGTTGACGGCGAAATCGACGATGGCCTGCGACTGCGCATCGTCGCCGAAGGGCGCCATGAAGGCGTACTCGCCGATCTGCTCAGGAAGCGTCGGTAGGGTGCCACCCGAGATCACGTACGGCACGCCGGCGGCCTGCATTATCGGACCGGCCGCGAGGGCGAAGGTCGAGTCGTTGATGCCGGCGACGGCGACGACGTTCTCGACGTCGACGAGCCGCGAGGCCGCGTTGGTCAGCTGCGTCTGGTCGGTCTGGCCGTCGACCGAGACCAACTCAATCTGCTGGCCGAGCAGCCCGCCGTTCTCGTTGATCTGCTGCACGGCGAGCCGCATGCCGTTGTAGCCGGGGGCGTCGATCGAGGACATGTCACCAGTGAGGTTGTATAGCGCTCCGATCTTGATCTGGGCGAACGCCAGCGGCGCGACCAGCAGCAGGAGCAGTGCGAACAAAGCTCTTCTTGGCATGAAATTCCTCCTCTTCATAAGGACCTTACGCGTCGCCCCGGAGTGGGCGATGAGCGTCGATGGGATTAACGCCGGACGTTCTTAATCGTCCGCCGTGCCGCTCTGCCGTTCGGCCGCGGCAGGCGTCCGCCGCGGGCCAAGGGCGAGTTCGCGTTTGCCAAGCAGGCCGTTGGGCCGGAAGATCATCACCAGCACCAACACGACCGATAGCAACAGTTGCGAGAGGCCGAAGGTGCCCGGGCCCTCGAAGTAGGTGAGCGCTTCGGGGAGCAGGAACAGCCCTACGGCAC
>DASROV010000222.1:0-5648 GCA_035646755.1 Trueperaceae bacterium
GGTTGCTCGAGCCGGGCGTCTACCGGCCGGGCGAGGACGCGGCGAACCCCGTGGCTAGCGCCGAGGGAGCGCCGGTTGAGGCGCCCGCGGCCTCGGCCCCGGTGGTGCTCGCCTCACTGCTCTCCGCGGGAGAGTCGAGGCTGCCACGATCCGGCGACCTTCTTACCGCCAGCACCGACCCCCGGGCCGCGGCCGAGTCGACCGGCGGCGAGCCTGGTGCTCGACTCGCCGCCGACGAGGCCGCCGCCGGAGAAGCCGCCGCCGGAGAGGAGCCGCCGGCCGAGGCGATAGCCAACGCACTCCGGCGCACGCCGGCCGGCGGGGCGCAGACGACTATCGGCATCGTGCTGCTCGCGCTCGCGTTGGCCACGCTGCTCGTCGAGTGGGCGCTGTACGCCGGCGTATTCGACGGCCTAGCGCGCCGCTGGCGTGTTCGATCCGGCGCAGCGACCTAGCCCGGCGGCTGGGTACACTCACCCGTCGTGGCGCGCGTCGATCTCAGCCTCCCGTTCGTGGTGGCCCTGGTGTTGGCCATGGGACTGGTGACGCTAAGCAGCGCGGCTCCCGGCTCCGAGTTCGTCAGGCAGACCGCCTTCTTGATAGGCGGCCTTGTCGTCTGCAGTGGGCTCGTCTGGCTCGGCAAGAAGCGGATCCTCAAGGTCACGCCCTACCTCTACGTGCTCAGCGTCGGCCTCCTGCTCGTTACGCGCGTCATCGGCAGCGAGGTCAACGGCGCCAGGTCGTGGTTGCAGTTCGGCCCGCTGCCCGCCTTCCAGCCATCGGAGCTGGCCAAGCTCGGCTTGATCCTCGCCTTGGCGGCCGTCATGCACGAACGGCCGATAAGGGGCATCCTCGATTACCTCAGGGTCGGGGGCATCGCGCTGGTGCCGTTCGCCCTCGTGGTGGCGGAGCCCGACCTCGGCTCGGCGTTGGTGCTCGCGGCGGTGGCCGGCGGGATGATCCTCATCCGCGGCGTGCCCGTAAGGCACTTGGTGCTCATCGTGATCGCTCTCGCCGTCGCCATTCCGACAGTAGCGCTGCCTAACCTCGAGGAGCACCAGAAGGCGCGGCTGGTGTCGTTCCTCAACCCCGCCGCGGACCCCCAGGGCGATGGCTACCAGGTGATCCAGTCGACGATCGCTGTGGGTTCTGGCGGGCTGTTCGGCAAGGGCTATCGCCAAGGTACGCAGGCCCAGTTGGGGTTCGTCCCCTACCGTCAGACCGATTTCATCTTCCCGGTCCTGGCCGAGGAGGGCGGGTTCGTCGCGTCGGTGCTGCTGCTTGCGCTGTTCGGCCTGTTGTTCTGGCGGCTGGTGGCGATGGCATCGGAGTGTCCTTACGACCGCGACCAGCTGATCATCATCGGTGTACTCGTACTCATCGGCTTCCAGGTAGTAATCAACGTAGGCGTCACGCTCGGCATGGCGCCGGTAACGGGCATCACGCTGCCCATGGTGTCGTACGGCGGCACCAGCCTCGTGTCGACCCTCATGGCGTTGACCGTCGCGTTCGTGGTGCACCGCGACCGCTACTCCGACTGGTGATCCGCTCACCGCGCCATAAGTCCAGCGGTGGCCCGGTTCGTAACCGCCGGACCAAGTGGTCGCCTAAGCGTCTGATAGCGTGAGGGCATGAGCGAAGGCAGCACCGCCGACGAGACGCCCACCCCGGCCGCGGCCCATCCAGCCGCGACTGCCAGGGGTTCAACCCCAGCGAACGACGACATGCGCAACCAGGTGCTCGAGGCGCTTAAGGTCGTGCGCGACCCCGAGATCCCCGTCAACGTTGTCGACCTTGGCCTCGTCTACGACGTGCAGATCGACGACAATGGGCAGGTCGCCATCGAGATGACGCTAACCAGCATGGGCTGTCCGGTGCAGGACCTCATCCAGACCGACGCCGAGCTCGCCGTGATGAAGGTCGACGGCGTCAACGCCGTCAACGTCGAGTTCGTCTGGTCGCCACCGTGGACCCCGCAGAAGATGACCGACGACGGCAAGAAGCAGATGAGGATGTTCGGCTTCAACCTCTGACCAAGCACGGACGCCCGGCAAGTGGTTCAATTGCGCATGCGCTTATGGTCTCGCCGGCAGAGCACCTCGCGCGCCAAGGCGTGGCAAGCGTTCGCCGCCGACCTCGAGCTGGAGGACGGTAGCGAGCTGCTTGGCCGCCTGCGCGAGCACCTCGACCTCGGGCCGGGCGAGATCGCCCCGATCTACACGTTGGCCAGGCCAGCACAGCCGCAACTGGTGCTCTTCGACCAGCTGCGCGAGCGCAGCGGCCCCACCGGCAGTGTCAGCTCGCTACGCTCCTGCGTGCTGTTGCGCGCGCGGGCTCAAGTCGAGTTCGTGTCGATGCGCATCACCGGCCGGCTCAACCCGGTCCTCGAGGCCATCGAGGCCGGCCGAACCGGCAGCAGCCGCATCGACACCGCTAGGGGCGGCGAGTTCGACGACACCGTCTCGGTCTACGCACGCGACGAAGAGGGCGCGCGGAGGCTACTCACCGCGCCGGCGCAGGGCGTGCTGGTTCGCCTCCTCGGCGGCGCCGGGAGCCCGCTTGACATCGACGACTCCATACCGGACACGGTCACCCGGTCCGCCGGGCCGCCGGTCGTGGTGATCGGCTCACGCGACGTGCTGCTAACCCTCGAGGAGCCAGAGCCGGTCGCCTTCGAGCGCCTCACCGACCTCACCGCCGACATGATGAGCCTCTACGCCGCGCTGCTCGCCGCGGCGACCGCTCAGCCGCGGTGATAGGGGTGGCCGCTCCTCAGCGCTTCGATCCGGTAGAGCTGCTCTAACAACACCAGGCGCGCGAGCTCGTGGGGGAAGGTAAAGGGCGAGAGCGAAAGCGACATGTTCGCCGCGGCTCGCAGTTCGTCGCTGTGGCCATCGGGACCGCCTACGAGGAACGTCATTCGGCTCACGCCGCGCTGCTCGAGCTCGCTTACCGTGGCCGCCAAGCCGACGGTAGTGTGGCTGCTGCCTGCCTCGTCGACGAGCACGAGGTGTCCGTCGGCGGCCGCCAGCGACTCGCGCGCGTGCCGCTCGCGTGCTTCAGCGACGCCTGCCGAGGAGTGGTCGCGTACCTCCACAACCTCCAACTGCGTGAGCGCAGACAACAGCTTGACGTAACGATCGCAACCCTGCTCGAAGAAGCCCCGCTTTAGCCTGCCTACCGCGATAAGGCGGTAGCGCATCAGCGCCGTTCGGCCTCGGTGGGCAGCGCTCCTTTGGCCTCGAGACCGACCTTGCGAAGGAACTCGGCCCTGCGGGTCTTGCGCATGCCGCTGTCGTCGATGGCCGCTTCCAGCGCGGCGGGGTCGATGGCGGCGCGCAGCAGCTCGAGCTCGCTGCGCGAGAACGAGCGCCCGTGCAGGATGTGCTCCTCGAAAGCCTCGTAGGCCGCCGGGCACACGGCCTTCACTGCCGCCGCGACCGCGTCCCCGTACGCCCTTATCTCGTACTGCGCATGCCAGTCGAGCCGCAGGCGGAGGAAATGGAAGAGGTTGTTGAGGTCGATCTGCCAGTACATCTCGGTGTAGAGGCTCAAAGGCAGGTTGACCCTGGCCAGTTCGCGGGCCACGTCATCGCCAAGCAGCTCCTCGTACTCCTTGTAGGCCCGCGTCTGACCGTCGCGCAGCAGATCGAGCACACGCTGGCGCAACTCCGCAGGCACGTCGCGTGCGTCCGAGCCCTGCTTGTTGAGGCTGCTCTGGTACCTGATCTCGAACCCTCGTGGCAGGTAGAACTCGTCACGCATGACGCTGTAGCGCCCACTTATCTCGTTGAGGCGCGCCGTGCGGTGCCGCAGCCATTGCCGTGCGACGAAGATCGGCATCTTCACGTGGAAGGTGAAGATCACCTGCTCGAACGGGCTGGTGTGCTGATGCCTGAGCAGGTAGTCGATGAGAGCGCTGTCCTCGCGAACGCTCTTGGTGCCCTCGCCGTACGACACCCGCGCTGCTTGCACGATCCTGTCGTCACCACCGAGGTAATCGACCAGGCGCACGAAGCCGTGATCGAGCACCGGCACGGGTTTGTCGAGCAGGTCTTCCGCCGCGGGTACGGTGAGTCGAGCCATGGCCGGATGCTACCAACCGAGCGTGAAAAGGGTGCCAGGACTAGATTCTCACAGGATCCACCCCCGACTCTCATGTGAGGCTCGTGAGTAACGCTCTTCACAAGTCGCTGAAAATGCGTCCAGGGCGACACTAACTGGCTCTCACGGGTCCTTCATCAGGTTTGACATGCATGGGGGCGTGTGGTGTACTCTTACTTGGACTCTTAAGAGTTCTCAGCCGTACTGGAGGGAGGTGAAACCCACTTGAACCGGCTGCTGAACGTGAGAGCCACGGCGAGCCAGGCAGGAAGAGGGGAACTGGAGAGGAAACTCGGACACTCCCAGTGCCCCGGTGAACTGCGCAAGTCGCCGAGCACGGAAGACTTCTACAAGTTCAAGGGGTAAACCACATGAAGAAACTCATAATCACGCTCCTGGCAGCAGTGCTGGCCAGCGGCGCTTTCGCGCAGTCCTCGTTCCCGGACATCCCGGCGAACCACTGGGCTGGCGACGCCGTCGACCGCATCGCTGACCTAGGCATCGTCATCGGCTTCCCCGACGGCACGTTCCGCGGTAACGAGGCTTTCACTCGCTACCAGGCCGCCCTCGTGGTCAGCCGTATGCTCGACGTCCTCAACGCGAACATGGACGCTGCACTCGCGCTAACGCAGGCCGACATCGAGTCGCTGCGTAACGCCGTGCAGGAGATCGGTTCCGACGTGGCCGCCCAGGGCGTGCGCCTGTCCGCCGCCGAGAGCGCGATCGCTGGCCTCTCCGACGACGTCTCAGGCAACACCGCCCGTCTCGACGAGCTCGAAGCCAACCTTGGCGGCGGCGACGTCGATCCGGCGGTCCTCCGCGATCTGCAGAACCAGATCGCCTCGCAGCGGGTCGCCATCGACACCGCACAGGCCCAGGCCGACGCCGCCGCAGCGCGCGCGGACGACGCCTACAGCCTCGCGAGCCAGGCGAACACCCTCGGCCGGCAGAACGCCGAGGAGATCGCCGCCATCAACCGTGTCCTGCAGCTCCTGTCCGATGACATCACCGGACTCAAGGGCTCCGTTGGACAAGGCGGCGGCGAAGTAGTCGTTGTTCCGCCTGCGACCGACCTGGCCGGCGTCAACGCCGCCATCGAGCGCAACCGCAGCGACATCGCCAACATCCGCGAGTTCGTCATCCTGCTCCGTCGTGACCAGGTCGCCCTGCGCGACCGCGTCTCCGCCCTCGAAGCCTCTGACGCGTCTCAGAACGCCGCCATCGCTTCCTTGGGCGACCGCGTCACGGCCCTCGAGACGAACCCCCTCGGCCTCACCGGCTCGATCTCGGTCAACTACTTCGTTGGCCGCGTTCTCGGTGATCCGTTCGACGTCGACCGCGTCTACGGCCTGAACAACGACCGTTCTATGGGCGCCTCGACCTTCTCCAGCGGCGCTGACGAGCTCGACGGCGACGACGACGACTCTGCCGATTACAAGACCGAAGTCGGCGAAGTCGCTCAGGATCGTCACGACATCGAGCACACCTCCGGTGACGTCACCGCCACCCTCAGCCTCAGCTTCGCCCTCGGCTTCGGCTTCGAC
>DASROV010000223.1:0-8371 GCA_035646755.1 Trueperaceae bacterium
GGTCAAGGCGCGCCTCGACCACCAGAGCGTTGATGCCGTCGAGGTCGGCAACGACGGACTGCTGCTCGTCGGCAGGCTCGGCGCCGCGCCGCCACTGCCTGGCGCCGCGCCGCCACTGCCCGGCACTGCCACGATTCTCTACCGGCTGCGCGTGACGAGCGTCGACGCCGAACAGCTCGAGTTCGGCCTCGAGCTCACCGCTGGCGACGACCACTGGGCGCAGCTGAGTTGGGCCAGCCGGCCAGGTAGCGCGAAGTACGGCTTCGGCGTGCAGTTCTCGCGCGTCGACCTCTCCGGCCGGCGCGTGCCGCTGCTCACCGCCGAGCAGGGCGTCGGTCGCGGCGCCCAGCCCTTGACCGTTGCGGCCGAGCTCCTCGGCGGCGCCGGCGGTCAGTGGTGGAGCACCTACGCGCCGGCACCGTTCGTGCTCGATAGCGACCTCCGGGCGCTCTACCTCACCGACACCACCCCGATGCAGTTCGAGCTACGGGGGGAGTCGTTGTCAAGCGTCCTCGTCTACCGGCCGCGGCTCACCGCCCGCATCGCGGCGGGTTCTACCCCGGCGGAGCTTATCGAGGTGTACACCCGCTTCGCCGGTCGTATGGCGCCGTTGCCTGACTGGGCCCACGGCGGCGCGATCGTCGGTCTCCAAGGCGGTGAGGAGAAGGTCGAGAAGGTAGTCGCCGACCTAAGGCGCCACGGCGCCCCACTCGCTGGCGTGTGGCTACAGGACTGGGTCGGCAACCGCCGTGTGCCGTTCGGCCAGCGTTTGTGGTGGGACTGGCAGCTCAACCTCGACACCTATCCCAACTGGGACCGACTGGTGGCTGACCTCGCGCAACAGGGGCTCAACGTCCTTATCTACGTCAACCCGTTTCTCGCCGACATGCGCGAGCGGCCGGGCGGCCGCCCGGACCTGTTGGGCGCCGCCATCGAGGGCTCTCACTTGGTGAAGGATGCCAGCGGGCGAACCTACCTCACCGACCAGGGCGATTTCGAAGCCGGTCTTGTCGACCTCAGCGACCCCGCGGCACGCGACTGGTACCTTCACACCCTCACCGAACAGATCGCCGCTACCGGTGCGCTCGGCTGGATGGCCGACTTCGGCGAGGGCTTGCCGCTCGACGCCGTCCTGGCCAACGGCGACGCCGTCACCTGGCACAACCACTACCCACAGGCGTGGGCCGACTTCAACCGCGAGCTGCGCCACCGACTCGCGGCCCGCAGCGGTCACGATCCCGGTGACTACGTGGCGTTCTTCCGCTCGGGCTACGCCAAGAGCCCGGCCGGCGCCAGCCTGTTCTGGCTCGGCGACCAGACCGTCACATGGGACGGACACGACGGTTTGCGGAGCGCCCTCAAGGGCCTGCTCAGCTCCGGCTTCTCCGGCTACAGCCTGCAGCACGGCGACGTCGGTGGTTACACGTCGACGGTCAGCCCTTTGCCGCGCCGCGTGCGGACGCGCGAGCTGCTCGCCAGGTGGGGGGAGCTCATGGCGTTCACTGTCGTGCTACGCACGCACGAGGGCAACCGACCGGCGCTCAACACGCAGGTCTACTCCACCGAGGAGACGCTTGCCGACTTCGCTCGCTCGGCCCGCATCCACGCCGCTTGGCGCGACCTGCGCCGGCAGTTGATGGAAGAGGCGGCGAGCACCGGCATGCCGGTCGTCAGACACCCCTGGTTGGCCTACCACGATGACGACAGGACCAAGGACCTGGAGACGCAGTTCTTCCTCGGTCATGACGTGCTCGTGGCGCCGGTGCTGTGGCCGAGCCGGACGTCCGTCGAGGCCTACCTACCGGCCGGCAGCGGGATCTGGACGCACGTCTTCGGCGGCGGACCCGACGACGACGCGGCCGACGACGACGCCGAGCACGCCGCACGCGACGGGCGCTGGGTGAGCGTGCCTGCGCCTCTCGGCCGCCCCGGCGTGTTCGTCAGGTGCCACGACGAGGCCACGCGGGCCCTCGCGCACCGCCTGCGCGAGGCGGTCGCCGCGGGCGAGAGCTAACAGTGTGGCGGCGCTTGCGGCGCGCTATCAGGTACAGAATCGCGTGTTGAGTGCCGGCGTCACTCGTTGAGTGCCGGCAGGCGGCTGCGCCGTTCCATGAGCACCGTGTCGCGCCACACCCCGTTGAGCATGGCGATCTTCTCGCGGCGGCCGACCTCGCGGAAGCCGGTTGCAAGGTGTAGGGCCTTCGAGGCCAGGTTCTCGGGGAAGATCACGCCTTGCAACGTCCAGACACCGGCGCTCTCGGCGTCGCGGATGAGGCGCTCGAGCAGGACCCGGCCGATACCGCGACCGCGAGCGCGGTCGGCAACGTAGATCGTGAGCTCGGCGACGCCTTCATATGCCTTGCGGCTGGAGACGGCGCTGAGGGTGGTCCAACCGAGCAGGTCAACCGCGGCGTCCGGCGCGCAGGCTACGGTGCGGCCGATGTCGAGCTTGGCCTGGCTCCAGACCTCCCAGCTCGTCGGCGCGGCGGTCTCGAAGGTCGCCTGAGAGGTCGCAATGCCTTCGAGGTAGATCGCCCTTACTTGCGGCCAGTCGCTCTCGCACATCGGCCGCAAGGTCACACCGTCGGCGCGGTTCGTTAGCACGCCTAAGAGAGTAGACGTAAGCACGTCTCGCGTGAAAGAGATGGGGATTGCAGGAGCATCTCATGGGGCGCGCGTTAAGCCCTTCTCATGCCCGTTAGCGGCTTTCTCACGGCCCATGGTTCACGGTGTGGCCCAAGGCGATCTTCGGCGCAGTCGAAGACCCCGATCGGCCGATGTCTTGGCCGTTGCCCGGTCGCGATCACCGACCAGGCGCTTCCGAAGGGAGGCCAATAGAGATGCAAGCAAACAGCCGCTCGAGCCACAACAGAGGTGGAAGACGCCGCTTGATGACGTTCCTGCTGGTGCCGGTCACGGCCCTGGTGTTGGCGGCCTGTGCCGACAACTCGGGGCATGGCCGACGAGGACGTCGCCGCCATCCGTGAGCAGATAGAGCAGGTCGCGGCCAGGCTCGACGAGGTCGAGCAACAGATGCAGCAGTTGACCGAGCAGAACGAGGACACGGTGCTCATCAGCGACGTCCAGCCGATAAGCGAAGACGTCACCGAGGCCAAGAACATGCTCAACGACGTGAGCGCGCAGCTGGCCGAGACTGAAGAGGCAGCGACCGAGCCCGCCACCGATGACGGTCTGCTCGACGCGCCCCTCGACCAGCCCCTCGACAACCCCCTCGACAACCCGCTCGACAACGACCCGCTCAACGACAACTCGAACCCGGGGCTCGGTGACGACGTCAACGAGAGCCTCGACCAGGGTCTCGACAACGGTGCGCCGGCTGGCAGTGAGTCGCTCGATGGCGGCGATCCGCTTGACATCGATCCGCTCGAAGACCCGTTGGTTCCGACTCCGGAAGGTAACTAAGCGCCGAGACCCCAACTCGCTTTCGCGAGCGACCGCCGCACGCCGGTGCTAGTGCGGCTGACCAGAAGCGCGCGCCCGGGATCCGTCCCGGGCGCGCGCTCGTCTATACTCGCGTGACGGATGGACCCAGCTTCGTCCCAGCCAGGACGCGAAACGGGCGGCCAGAGTGAATGAGTGGTTGCTGCTCGTCGTCGGTCTTCTACTTACCGTCGGCACCGGCATCTTCGTCGCTTCGGAGTTCGCCCTCGTAAACCTCGACAGAGCGGTGCTCGAGACCCGCAAGCAACGCGGTGAGAAGGGCATGAGCGCGGTGATCGAGGCGCTCAAGCGCACCTCCACACACCTCTCGAGCGCCCAGCTCGGCATCACGCTTACCACCCTGCTTACCGGCTACACCATGGAGCCGGCGCTCACGCGCCTGCTCACCGGGCCGCTGATCGGCGCCGGCCTGCCCGGCGAGTTCGCGCGCCCCGCCTCCACGGTCGTGGCGGTCACTGTCGCCACGCTGCTGTCGATGATCGTCGGCGAGCTTATCCCCAAGAACCTCGCGCTCGCACTTCCTGAGCTCACCGCCAGGCTGGTGGCCCCCATCCAGATCACGTTCACGGCCATCTTCGGCCCCTCGGTCAGGCTGCTCAACGGCTTCAGCAACATGGTGGTTAGGGCGCTTGGCGTCGAACCGAAGGAAGAGCTGTCATCGGCGCGCACCGTCGACGAGCTCTCGAGCCTCGTCATGCATTCGGCCGAAGAGGGCAGCCTCGACCCGCGCGCCGCGACCTTGCTTACCAGAACGCTCGACTTCAGCGAATACACCGCCGGCGACGTGATGACCCCGAGGACCAGGCTCTCTACGCTCACCGGCGACAAGACCGCTAGCGACGTCATCGCCCTGGCGCGCGATACCGGCCACTCGCGCTTTCCGGTGACCGGCTCCAACGTCGATGACATCGTCGGCGTCGTGCACGTCAAGCGGGCGCTCGGCGTGCCGCGCGGCCTGCGGCATGAGACGCTGGTGGCCGACCTCCGCCAAGAGGTGCTGATGGCCCCCGATACCCTGCCATTGAGCGCGCTGCTCGGTCAGCTACGCGACCTAAGCCTGCAGATGGCCCTGGTGCTCGATGAGTACGGCGGCACCGCCGGCGTCGTCACGCTCGAAGACCTCATCGAGGAGCTGATCGGCGAGGTCGCCGACGAGCACGACCGGCGCGAGCTCGGCGTGCGGCAGGCGGCCGACGACTCGTGGACCCTGCCCGGCATGCTGAGGCTCGACGAGGTCGCCGAGCGCGTCGGCCTCGTGATCGACGAGGACGAGGACTACGACACCATCGGCGGCTACATCATGGCCGAGCTCGGCAAGGTTCCGGAGCGCGGAGACAGCGTGAGCATGCCGACTGGCACGCTCACGGTGCTGCGCATGGACGGCCTGCGGGTCGACCGCGTGCGCTTCGTGCCCACCGACGACGCCAGGAAAGCAGAGGCGGAGCCCGAGTTGGACGACCGCGCGGCGACCGAGGGACCTGAAGACGGGTCTAACGCCGGTGGCTAGCGACTGGTGGGGGATCGTCTGGTTGCTGCTGTTGCTCGCCGCCAACGCCTTCTTCGTGGCTGCCGAGTTCGCCATCTTAGCCGCGCGCAGGGCCCAGGTCGAGCCCAAGGCCAAAGCGGGCAACGGGGCGGCCGCCATCGCCCTCTACGCCATGGAGCACGCGACGCTGATGCTGGCCTGCTGCCAGCTCGGCATCACTGTCTGTTCGCTGCTGATCCTCAACGTGTCCGAGCCGTCGATTCACCACCTGTTGCAGAGCCCGCTGCAGCGCCTAGGGCTCACTGCCGGAGCCACCGACGGCGTGACTTTCGTCGTCGCTCTACTGCTCGTGTCGTTCTTGCACGTCACGCTCGGCGAGATGGTGCCGAAGAACCTCTCGTTCTCGCGCCCCGACAGCTCGGTACTCATCCTGGCGCCACCGCTGGTGTTCATCGCCCGGCTGCTGCGGCCGGTGATCCGCGCGCTCGACGGCACCGCCAACGCGGCCCTGCGCCTGGTCGGCGTCGAGCCGAAGAGCGAAGCCACCTCGGCGTTCACCATCGATCAGGTCGCCAGCATCGTCGCCGAGTCGAAGCGCGCCGGGATCCTCAGCGACGAGAGCGGCACAGTTAGTAAGGCGTTCGAGTTCACGGCCAAGCGTGCTGGTGACTTGGCCGTGCCGTTGGCGCGCCTGGTGACGTTGCCGCGCACGGTGACCCCGCGCCAGGTAGAAGACGCCGTCGCCCGTCACGGTCACTCTCGTTACGCCGTCGTTGACGAGCGCGGAGACCTCAGCGGCTACGTCCACTACAAGGACGTCATCGCCGTGAGCGGAGCCGCGCTCGACAAGCCGCTTCCTGGCAGAGCGGTGCGGCCGCTGGCTACGGTGGCCAGCGAGGCTGAGGCTGAGGACGCCCTCGGTCTCATGCGTAGCTCGGGAGTGCACTTAGCCGTCATCCGGGAACCCGACGGCGCCGCGGCGCTCGGTGTGCTGTTCCTCGAAGACATCGTAGAAGAGCTCATCGGCGAGGTGAGGGACGCTTCAGGGGCGCTCGGCATCACCGCTGGCGGCGTCGCCAGGAACGCGGCAAACGGTGGCTCCCGCGCGGGCTGAACAGCAATCTCATCGGCTCCCGGCCTAACATCAAGCCGTAGACGACGCGCGTTCGCCAGCGGCGAGGGGTGCGGCGGTCGTCCGTTGCTTGCTACCACCGCTGGCAGGTAGGCGTTCCCCGGGAGGTAAACGTGTTCTCGCACATCCTGGTTCCGCTTGACGAATCGAGGCTGGCCGAGCACGTGCTTCCTCACGTCACCGCTTTGGCGCCGCTCGACGGCGCCCGCGTGACGCTGCTCAACGTGCTCGAGCCGCCGTCCACCGCCGTGGTCGCCCAACAGGCCGAGCCGGTGGAGTGGCAGCTCGGCATGAGGCGAGCGCAGAGCTACCTCGAAGCGGTGAAGGAGCGCCTCGAGCGCCACGGGGTGCAGGCCGCGGTCGAGCTCATCGAAGGGGACCCGACCACCAGCATCCTCGAGTTCGTAAAGCGCAACGGCGTCGACCTAATCGCGCTCACCAGCCATGGGGCGGGCGGCGAGGAGAGGCACTGTCTCGGCCAGGTCGCGCTGAGGACCTTGCTTGGCGCCAAGATCAGCGTCCTGCTAGTGAGGTCGTTCAATCCGGTCTTCGCCACGCTGCCACGCAGCGGCACGGCCGACGTCGTGGCCAGCTACAGCCGCGTGCTGGTGCCGCTCGACGGCTCGTTGCGAGCTGAAGCCGCCCTGCCTTACGCCGAACGGCTGTGCCACACCGCAGGCGGCTGCCTGCACGCTGTCACGGTGGTGCGCCCGACCAGTCAGTGGGCGGATGAAGGCGACGGCGGCGACGCCCAGCACCGGAGGGCCGCCCACAAGGCCACGCTCGATCGTGCCCGCGGCTACCTCGACGGCGTGAGCCGGGCCGCGAGCGCTCCGCATCGGCTGCTCAAGACCGCCGTCATCGACGACGCTGACGTCGTTGGTTCGATCGACAGCCTGGCGATAAGCGAGGAGTCAGAGCTGCTGGTGATGAGCGCTCACGGCGCCAGCGGCGGCACCCGCACGCCGTACGGCGCGGCCACCCTCGACCTGCTCATCTACGGCTACGCGCCGCTGCTCGTGGTGCAAGACCGGTCGCCGCGCGATCTGCGGGAGAGCCACGCAGAGCGAGCGTCCCGCGAACGTCAGGGGCACGGGTGAGCGAGGTTCGCTCACACGACGAAGCCACCGGAGACAGGGTCTCGCCAAGCACCGCCTTCGGGCGCCGGTCAGGCGATTTCGACGCTCGCGGCCTGGCCAAGGCGCATAGTGAACAGACGCTGCAGCCACC
The DNA here is from genome assembly GCA_035646755.1 of Trueperaceae bacterium. Classification (GTDB taxonomy): domain Bacteria; phylum Deinococcota; class Deinococci; order Deinococcales; family Trueperaceae; genus DASRWD01. The sequence goes on from DASROV010000223.1 coordinate 7,311, forward strand.
AGCCGGCGCTCCGCGGCCACGAAGCTGGTCACGCTTCCGGGCGCTGGCGAGCCGGGACCACGCGCGCTTTCGGAACCTGCTCGCCGACCTACGGACCGCCCTCGAGCGCTGCTACGAGAGCCTGCCAAGCGACCAACGCGGCTTGAGCGGCGCCCAACGCTGGCTCTACGACAACGACTACCTGGTGTGGCAAGCCCTACGCATGACGCAGCGCGATCTCCCTCCTGGCTTCCATCGTCGCCTGCCTCAGCTGACGAGCGGCGAGACCAGGATCGTGGCTCTCACCGGTGTCTTCCTCGCCGCCTCACCGGCGGGCGCGAGGTTGCCCGCGCTGTCGCGCTTCCTCACCGAGTACCAGAAAGTCACGCCACTCGACCTCGCCGAACTCTGGGCCTTGCCGACCTTTTTACGCGTGGCGGCCCTCGGGTCGATAGTCAACGATCCCGACGACGAGGGCGCCGTGGCCGACGCGGTGCTGTGGCTGCATACCATCGAGCAACACGACTGGGGCGAACTCGTCGAAGGCCTCAGCGTGGTCGAGCGGCTGTTGGCGCAGGACCCGGCGGGCCACTACCGCCGCATGGACGACGCCACCAGGGACCAGTACCGCAAGGCCGTCGAACGCCTGGCAAGGCGCAGCGGCAGGAGCCAGCTGGAGGTCTGCGAAGCGGCCCTCGCGGCGGCCGGAGCGGCCGGCGGTCCCGACCGCCACGTCGGCATCCACCTGCTCGGTGTCGGCAGCCATGCGCTCGAGCGTCGCCTGCTCAGCGGCGGCGGCATCGGTGCGCGCCTGGCCAGGTTCGCCAGACGGCAGGCCGGTGCGCTCTACCTGCTGTTGATGATCGCCGTCGCGGTGGTGGTGGCTGCGCCCATCTTCGTTTACGCGGCCGCCGTGGGCGTGAGGTGGCTGGCGCCGCTGGTAATACTTGCGCTGGCGGCCCCCGTGTGGCTCGCCGCGGAGGCGCTCGTGCACCGACTCATCGCGGTGCTCGCGTCCCCGCGCTTCTTGCCCAAGCTCGACCTCAGCAGGGGAGTCCCGGTCGAGTCGAGGACGATGGTCG
>DASROV010000224.1:0-2446 GCA_035646755.1 Trueperaceae bacterium
CCTAAAGAAGCTCCAGAAGTTGAATCGGGACTTTGATGTGCACCTTCGAGAGGCAATTGCGCAAGGAGACAATTTAATCATGACCGCGACAGGCATAACCAGCTCGCTATACGGGTCCTTGCCTTTGGGATTCGCAGATGCTGTAGTCGCACAATTGAGCCAGTCGGAGACTCTGGAGCAATTTAGGAGTGGTATGACTGAGTATGTATAGCAGATATGATCAATCGGGTTTAGCCTAAAGCCGTGTTGATTCACTCGGTGTAGTGACTAGAAAGTAACCCGCTCGCAAGAGTCAAAAACCTGATAACTCGTCTTATCAGACTTTGCTAAACTGCCCCAATGAGCGACGATTCAGAGCGTCCAAGCCGCCCGCGTACCGAGTCGGGCGTGGCCCTGCAGCGCTTCGACCGCGAGACCCTGGCTCGCGCCGCGGCCTGGGCCGGGCTGGCTCCTGACGATCTCAAGCGCCGCGCCGCGCGCGCGGCCAACGACAAACACGAGGCGGAGCTGTGGTCGCTGACCGAAGCGTACCTGTTCCTTCACGGTTCCAAGGGCGCGCGCGTGAGCCTGCACACGCTGCGCACGTACCGCCGCGGCGTCGCCGACCTGATCGCGGCCTGGGGCGGCGAGAACTTCTTGAGGCCGACGCGTGACGCGGGCGTGGTGTACATGCGGCGCCTCGAGGCCGGGGTGCTCACCAGCGGCTCCGAACCGGGCAAGGCGCCGTCACCGGCCACGCTCCAGGTGAAGCTGGCCTCCGCCAGGACGCTCTACAAGGCGCTCAGGTGGGCCGGCGTCACCGAGGCGCGGCCGTTCGAGGACGTCCGCGTGGCCAAGGACCCCACACCGGCTTGGGAGAAGCGCCGCCCGTACCGTGACGGCGAGGTCGAGTCGCTCCTCGCGCTGGCAACCCCGGCTGAGAAGGTCGTGATCCTGCTCGGCGCCCACGCCGGGCTGCGCATCGGCGAGATGAGCGACCTGCGCTGGAGCGATCTTGACTACGCCAAGAACGTGCTGCGCGTGCGGAACGGCAAGGGCGGCAAGGCCGCCAACGTGCGCCTTACCAAGCGCCTGCGCGAGTTGTTGCAGGACCTATGGACCGACAGCGCGAATGCTCGCGGCGAACACCGTCAACGAGGAGTTGAGTACGTGCTGCCTTGGGCCGCCGACCACGCCAGAAAGCGCTTCAGGCGCCTGTGCGCGCGAGCCGGCGTCGATTATCAGAGCGCCGGCGTCCACGGTCTTCGCCACGGCGCCGGCACGCGCTACTACAAGCAGACCAAGGACCTCGGCCGGGTCGCCGCACACCTGCGGCACGCCGACATCCAGACCACCCGCATCTACGCGAAGATCGACACCGACGCCATCGGCGACGACATCGAGGAGTGGTGATACCAGCCCCACCGAGCACGGGCGCACGCGGCCCGGGTGGCCACGGCCAGTGGTCAAGCGATGCTCCAGTGGTCAAGCGATGCTGAGGACGTGGCCCCGGCAGACGGTTACAACACGCGATACGGCGTAGGCGCTCTTCCCCAGTTGGGCGCTGCTCTCCGCCGCTGGCGAAGTTAGCTTCAAACGCAAACATCCTCGCCGGTCGATGCCCACTGCCTCACCGGTAACGACCGTGTCTGCTGTCTCGACGCTCACCTCACGACCGCGCAACCAGTCGAGCGGCGTCAGGCGACGGACTAGGGCGTCGGCGTCTTCACCGGCCAGGTCCAAACCCGCCAGCACGCCCTCGATGACAAGGTCACCGACCGTGTCGACGTCCCACCCGCGCAGCGCCCCGGCACCGTCAGGGACAGCGTTGTCGACGTTCACGCCGATGCCGGCGAGCGCCTGTCCGGCGCTCACTTCGACCAACAAACCGCCGAGCTTGCCCGCCGAGCTCGTGTCACCTGACGCCGCCGCTGTGAATCGTCCGGCGCCGCGGGCCAAAGCACCGGAGCGGGCGCCGGCCGCGACGAGCATGAGGTCGTTCGGCCACTTCACCGCGACCTTGGCGCCTGCGGAACAGAGCTCCTCGGCCACGCCCACTGCCAGCGCCAGCGGCAGACGCGAAAGCGCGGCCTCGTCAAGGTCGGGCGCTCCGCCGCCCAGCGCGGTGACGGGGCCCAAGCCTAGCGACTGATAGCTGCCCCCGGCCGAGCTGAGCCACCGCGCGCCGCGGCGGCCGCGGCCACCGGTCTGCTCGCGGGCGCGGACGACCAGGCAGGTGACGTCGTTCCCGGCCGCCACGCGCTGCTTGAGCACGTCCTGGGTCGAGCCGACGCTGTCGTGGCGCTCGATTCGCCAGCGCTTCGCACCAGTAGATCCGGGCCCGGACATGATCGCTGAAGGTGGTCAGTCGGAGGCCGCGAGGAGCTCGAGCGCGTCCGCGTCCGTCCCGGCGACCACGTCGGCGTCGTTATCGGTGCCCAGCTCGGAGCCCGCGTCAGTGTCCAGC
>DASROV010000225.1:0-2469 GCA_035646755.1 Trueperaceae bacterium
GACCCCTGCTGCCGTGGCGGAGGGCCGAAGCCCAGAGCCTGAGGCGCAACCTGGCCTGGCTGCTCGGCGGTTTCCTCGTCGCGCTCGGCCTCGCGGTGTCGTTGGGCGTACGTAAGGTCTACCCGGCGCTCACCGTCGGCCTGGCCGGCTACAACCTAGTGAGCCTAGGCCTGCTGTTGACCGGCGCGCTCGCGCCCCGTTTGCGTCTTGCCGGCCGGCCGGCCGTGCAGATCCTGCGCAGCTACGTCTTCGAGAACCGCAGGCGGGTGGGCAGCATGGTCGTGCACTTCGCGATTCAGGTGATCGCGCTCGGCGTGGCCTTCTCCAGCGGCTACCGCGTCGACGAGCAGCTCCGCATCGACTTCGGCGCCAGCGCCGAGTTCGAGGGCTACACCCTCACCGCCGTCGACCGCTACATGGAGCGCGCACCCGGCCGCATCAGCGCCGGCGCCGTGATAAGGGTCAGCCGTGACGGCCGTGACCTGACGACCTTGCGGCCGCGCATCAACGTGTTCGGCGAGGGCCGACCGGTGCCGACCCCGGCCGTGATGTACACGCCTCTCCACGACGTCTACCTCAACATCAACAGCACCGTCGGCCCCGAGTCGACGTTCGTGATCCTTCGCGCCGTCAAGAGCCCGCTCGTTACCTGGATCTGGGTCGGCGGCGCGATCCTCGTGTTCGGCACCTCATACTCGTTGAGCGGCTCGATGCGGCGGCTGGCGCCGGCCAGTGAACGGGTGCAGCGGGAAAGCACGCTGCGCGCGTGAAGCGGCTGCTGATCACGATCGCGGTCGTCGTCGCGCTAGGGGCCCTCTTCGCGTTCGGCCTGCTGCGCGGCCAGCCCGACCGTGACATCCCCTCGGCGCTGCTTGGCCGCCAAGCGCCGACGTTCGAGCTGCCGCTATACGCCCGCTACCAGCCCGAGTACGGCGAGACCTTCGACCTAGCCGACCACGCCGGCACGCCGCTGCTCATCAACTTCTGGGCGTCGTGGTGCCTGCCTTGCTATGACGAGGCGCCGGTCTTGCAGACCTACTGGGAGGAGTACCGGGACACGGGCGTGCTGTTCGTCGGCGTCCAGACCCAGGACCGTCAGGCTCAGGCCGAGGGCCGCGCCTTCATCGAGCAGTTCGATCTTACCTTCCCCAACGGCACCGACGAGGACAGCTCGGTGAGCGTGAACTGGGGCCTCTACGGGGTGCCGGAGACGTATTTCGTCGACCGCGAAGGCGAGGTCGTCCACCGCCACGTCGGCCCGGTGACGCCCGAAGTCCTCGACCGCCAACTGGCGGCGATCCTCAGGTGAGCGGGGCCGCCCCCGTTACGCGCCCGTTCCTCAGCCGCCTGCTCCTCGTGCTGCTGGCGGCCTGCACTGCCAACGGCTTCGCTCAGGCGGTCGAGCTGCAGTCGCGAGTCTTCGAGATCGCGGGGCAACTGCGCTGCCCGGTCTGCGTCTCCGAGAGCGTTGCCGACTCCAACGCCCAGCTCGCCCAGCAGATGAGGGAGCTCATCCAGCAGCAGCTCGAGGAGGGCCGCAGCGAGGCCGAGATCTTCGCGTATTTCACCAACCGCTACGGCGACTGGATCCTGCTCGACCCGCCCAAGCGCGGCGTTCACCTCCTCGTCTGGCTGCTGCCGATCGCGGCCGTGGTGATCGGCGTCGCCGCTCTCGCGCTGACGGTAAGGCGCTGGCTGGCGCGCTCGCGCGAGCGGCCGACGGTCGACCAGGAGGACCTCGAGCGCGTCAGAGCCGAGTTGAGAGCGAGCGATAGCTGAGTGCTGACGTTCTTGATCATCGCGCTGCTTGCGCTCATCGCCTTCGCCTACGTCGCCCTGCCGCTGCTCGTTCCCGGCCAGGCCGACTCGCTTCCCGACGACAGCGACCCCGTGCTCACCGGCCTGCGCGAGGAGCGCGACGCCCTTTACCGCGCGATAAAGGAGCTCGACGCCCGCGACGACCTGGCCGCCGAGCGCCGCAGAGCGCTGCGCGAGCGCTACGAGGCGCGGGCAGCGCAGGCCCTTCACGCCATCGACGATCGCAATCTCGAGCTCCAGAACCGCCCCCGGCGCGCCGCTCGACCGCCGGGGCGCAAACGCGTCCCCGTTACGGCCGTGGTGCTGCTCGCCTTGGGCGTCGTGGCGGCCGTGGCGATGCCTGCTTACGTCTTGCCGCGCATCGGCGAGGACGCCACGGTGACCACCACCGACGTGCCGACTGCCACGCAACTGCGCGAGCTGCAGCGGGCCGCCGAGAGCGATCCGACGACCGAGAACCTCATGGCGCTCGGCGACCTCTACCTGTCGCTGCAACAGCCGGAGGAGGCCGAGGAGGCTTACCGCCGCATCGTCGACACCATCGAGCCGGTGCCGGCGGCGGCCTACCAGCGGCTGACTGTGATCGCGCTTGGCCGGGACGTCGAAGAGGCGCAGCGGTGGCTGAAGCTGGCTCGCGCGGGTGATCCGGAC
>DASROV010000226.1:0-3523 GCA_035646755.1 Trueperaceae bacterium
GCTCACCAAGCGCGCGGGCTTCGCGCCGAGCGACATCATCTTCGACCCGAACATCCTCACCGTTGGCACCGGCATGAGCGAGCACGCCCGCTATGCGGTTGACTTTATCGAGGCGGTCCGCTGGATAAAGACCAACCTGCCCGGCGCGCTCACCTCGGGCGGGGTCTCGAACGTCTCGTTCTCGTTCCGCTCCAACGCGGCGGTGCGCGAGGCCATGCACGCCTCCTTCCTCTATCACGCGACCCGCGCGGGCCTCGATATGGCCATCGTCAATCCCGAGACCCTCACCGTCTACGACGAGATCCCCGCCGAGCTGTTGACGCACGTCGAGGACGTCCTGTTCGACCGCCGGCCGGACTCCACTGAGCGCCTAGTAACGTTCGCCGAGAACCTCGACCCCAAGTCGAGCGCCACCCGGACCAAGGACGACGTCTGGCGCTCCGCGAGCGTGGGCGAGCGGCTGCGGCACGCGCTCGTGCACGGCCTCGACGAGCACGTGCAGGCCGACGCGCTGGAATCGATGGCCGAGCTCGGCAAGCCCTTGGCCGTCATCGAGGGTCCGCTTATGGACGGCATGAACGTCGTCGGCGACCTGTTCGGTGCCGGTAAGATGTTCCTCCCCCAGGTGGTCAAGAGCGCCCGCGTGATGAAGAAGGCCGTCGCGGTGCTCACCCCCTACCTCGAGAAGGAGGAGGCCGACGGTAGCGTCCGCAGGGCCGGCAAGGTGCTATTGGCGACCGTCAAGGGCGACGTGCACGACATCGGCAAGAACATCGTGGGCGTGGTGCTCGGCTGTAACGGCTTCGAGGTGATCGACCTCGGGGTGATGGTGAGCGCCGACAATATCCTCGACACCGCGGTCGCCGAAGGCGTCGACGTGGTCGGCGTGTCGGGGCTCATCACCCCTTCGCTAAACGAGATGGTGCACGTCGCCGGCGAGATGAAGCGCCGCGGCCTGAAGCTGCCGTTGCTCATCGGTGGGGCGACGACCTCGCGCGCGCACACGGCAGTGAAGATCGCCCCCGCCTACGACGGGCTCACCGTGCACGTCCTCGACGCCTCCCGTGCGGTGGGCGTTGTGGGGCGCGCCATCTCCGCCGCGCAGCGCCCCGCGCTGACCAAGGAGACAGCCGAGCAGTACGCCGAGATAAGACGCCAGCACGCGCAGCGGCAGGTCGCCCGCGATCTCCTGCCGCTGGCCGAGGCCCGCGCGCGGGCGCCGCGGTTCGAGGACTTCTCGCACGTAGTCGAGCCGCGCGTGCCCGGCGTCAGCGTGCTCTCCCCCTACCCGCTCGAGGAGATCGTGCCGCGCATCGACTGGGGCCCGTTCTTCATGGCCTGGGAGCTGTCCGGTCGTTACCCGGCGGTGCTCGAGCACCCCGATTTCGGACCGGCCGCGCGCGATCTGCACCGCGACGCGCTCGCGCTGCTCGGGCGCATCGTCGACGAGCGGCTGCTCGAGGCCAGGGCCGTGATTGGTCTGTTCCCGGCCGCCGCCCGGGGCGACGACATCGTGGTGTTCGCCGACCAGACTCGGCACGCGGACCGCACACTGCTACCCGGCCTGCGCCAACAGATCGGTAAGCGACCCGGCCAGCCGAATCTCACGCTTGCCGACTACCTCGCTCCCGAAGGCAGCGGCGGGCGTGACTGGGTCGGCGCCTTCAGCGTCTCCATCCACGGCGCCGAACAGCGAGCGCGGGCGCTCAAGGCGGCCAACGACGACTACACCGCGATCTTGCTGCAGACGCTCTCCGATCGCCTCGCCGAGGCGTTGGCAGAGCGCCTCCACGAGCGCGTGCGCAAGGAGTTCTGGGGTTATGCGCCGGGCGAGGACCTCTCCCCCGAGGAGCTCATCGCCGAGCGCTACCGCGGCATAAGGCCGGCGCCCGGCTACCCGGCGTGCCCCGACCACCGCCTCAAGCGCCACATCTTCGCGCTGCTCGACGTCACCGCCAACACCGGCGCCGCGCTAACCGACTCGCTGGCCATGACCCCGGCGTCGGCGGTGGCTGGGTTGTACTTCGCGCACCCTGAGGCGAGCTACTTCGGGGTCGGCAAGATCGGCCGCGACCAGGTAGTCGACCTCGCGGCTCGAACCGGCGTCGACCAAGCGGAGCTGGAGCGCGACCTCGCGCCGAACCTCGGCTACGATCCGGCGGCAGCCGCGGCGACAGGTGAAGCAGCGGCGGGTAGCGCAGGCGGCGCAGCCGCGGCAGACGACGCGGCCTCAGCCAAGCAGGTCGCGGGCGACCCATCAGCCAAGCAGGTCGCGGGCGACCCATCAGCCAAGCACGTCGCCTAGCCACGCCCCGATGTCCACTCGTATCGGCATGAAGTAGATGTCAGCATCGTGTCGCTCAGCGAAGGCGAGGGCGTCGGCCGCGAAGCGACGGTGCCAGGCCAGGGTCGGCTCGAAGCCCGCCGGGAACACGGCGCGGTTGCGGGCCAGCCAGTAACGCATCGAGCGCGGTGAGGTCACGCTCGTCACGCCCCAGAAGACCGGCACGCCGCTCATCAGCTCCCGCCACACCTCCAGCAGGCGCAGGTCGAAGAACGGCTGCGTGAAGAAGCCGTCGGCGCCGGCGTCGAGCTTGCGCTTGGCATAGTCACGCTCGGCCGCGAAGCCCGAGCGGTACGGGTCGAGGGCGGCGTAAACGCGCCAGTCGGGGTGCGCGGTCTTCAGCGCCTTTATTACCTCGAGCGCCGTGGCTCCCGTGACGTCGTGCGTCATGCCGCTCGGCGGGTCACCGGTAACGACGAGCACTTCGTTCACACCGGCCTGCCGCAGCTCCGCGGCCGGACCCCACGGATGGCGTAGGTCGATGTCCATAGCGCGCAGGTGCGGCACCGCGGCCCAGCGCCCGCCTTGGTAGCCGCGCACGGTGACAGCGGCCTGCCAGGCCCTGATGTCGAAGTGGGCGAGGTCAGGAACGTTGACCAGGTCGACCCCGTGCAACGCGCTCAGGTCGGCGAGCTGCGCCAGGAACGCGGCCTCATCCCGCGGTACGAGTTCGACGGCCACGCGCATGCGGGCCAGCCTACCGCAGCGGTCCTCAGCCCGACGCCAGCAGCTCGCCGTGCGCCGGCTCGAACCGGGCCGTGAAGTGCCGCAGCACGGCCGGTGCGTGCGTCATCCTCAACCCGCGCACGCGCTCGCGCAGCTCGCCTACGTGCAGCAGCACCTCGGCCAGGTAATCGACGTGGCTCTGGGTGTAGGTCCGGCGGGGGAACGCCAAGCGCACCAGCTCGAGTGCGGCGGGCTTCTCGCTACCGTCGGGTTGGCGTCCGAACATCACACTGCCGATCTCGACCGAGCGCACGCCGCCCTCGAGGTAGAGCACCAGCGACAGCGCCCAGGCCGGGTACTCGGCGGCCGGGACGTGCGGCAGCAGCGCGCCGGCGTCGAGGTAGATGGCGTGCCCGCCGGGCGGCTGCACGATGGGGATGTCGGCGGCGGTGAGGCGCTCGCCGAGGTACTCGACCGAGCGCAGCCGGTAGCGAAGGTACGGCTCCTCCAACG
>DASROV010000227.1:0-2213 GCA_035646755.1 Trueperaceae bacterium
CCAGACGCCTGGCGTACTCAGGCTCAGCCTGCCACGACACCGCCACCTCCCAGGCCAGCAGGGCGCGCAAATCGTGGTGGGACCTCGGCCCGGTCTCGTCGGCGCTACCGAAGGCCAAGGCGGCTTCGTCCAAGGCCGACACGTCGACCCGTGCCTCGTCCCAGTCCAGCAAGGCGATCCGGCCCGCCGGCGTGATGAGCAGGTTGCCAGCGTTCAGGTCCCCGTGAACCGCCGAGAGCCGCTCACCCTGAAGTTGGCGCCAGGCATCGCGGCACGCCTGTACCAGGTTCTCGGGCATTCCCGACAGGTCGGCGTCCCCTCCTCGCTCCACCTCGAGGAGCTCGAGCGAGGAGGCGAAACCGGGACGCTGAGGCAGGTCCCGTGTGAGGTAATGGAAGTTCCTCACGAGATGCAACACACGAGCAAGCTCACCCTCCGCGGGCGGGCCGCCCTCAATCCAGGTCTCGAGCGTCACGCCCCCGACCTGCAACTCACCAGCGACGCTCGGCACCAGACGCGGCACGACGAAGCCCGCCGCTCTCGCCGCCTCTTGTACCGGCTCTAGCCAGGCGATCGCCTCGCGGCTGCGACGGCTGCTCTTGGCCACGAAGCGCCCGTTCTCGCGCTCGTTCCCGCGCCCGTGCTCACGCTCGACCAGCAGGACGCTGTTCCGATACCCGCCCAGCAACCTACCGATGACATGGCAGTCGCCCCAAGCGCTCAGCCAAGCCGCTAGCTGTCGATCTTCGTCCACGTACGGCAGTCTACGTTCGGCAGTGGAGACGAGCCACCGAGCTCATGTAGCGTCGGTTAACGCCGGCAGGGTGGACAGAGATCGGCCCAGAAGTTCAGCACCACCGGCTGACCACGACCCAAGAACTCGCTGAAGTTCAGCTCTTCCCCGCCCAGATGTTCTTCGCCCTGGTACGCCACCATCTCGAAGTCGGGCGGACCGCACTGAGCCGCTGAACTGGTCCCAACCGAACTGGCGACTGGGGCTGGTCAAGCTGAATCGGTTGGAGGTGGCTCTCGACCATGAGAGACGGGCCATAGCCGATAGCGCGGCTAAACTATTAGCCCGAGTCAGCAGGAGGAGCTCAAAATGCCAAACCTCGCCCCCCGCATCGGAGTCTTCTACGAGCACCCCGTCTGGTTCGAGCCGATGTTCCGCGAGTTCGAGCGCCGCGGCGTCCCGTTCGAGCGGTTGTTGGCGCATGAACACTCATTCGACCCGCTGCAAACCGAGACGCCGTTCTCGTTGCTCATCAACCGCATGAGCCCGTCGGCGTTCACGCGGGGTCACGCGAACGCCATTCCCTACACCCTCGAGTACCTCTATTATCTCGAGGAGATAGGTGCCGACGTACTCAACGGGTTGAAGGCGTACCGCTACGAGTTCTCCAAGGCCAAGCAGTTGCGGCTGATGGCGACCTTGGGAGTTCGTCACCCACGGGCGAGGGTCATCAACCACCCCTCTCAGGCGCCTGCGGCCGCCGAAGGCCTGACCTTCCCTGTCATCGTCAAGCCCAACGTCGGAGGCAGTGGCGCGGGAATCAGGCGGTTCGAGACGCCAGAGGAGTTGAGCGAAGCATCTGCTGCCAGTGATCTGGACCTCGGCCTCGATCACGTCGGCCTGATCCAGGAGCACTTGCCGGCCAGGAACGCGCAGATCGTCCGGGTCGAAGTCCTAGACGGCAAGTTCCTCTACGCGATCAAGCTCCGACTCGAGTCGCCAACATCGTTCAACCTCTGCCCCGCCGACTACTGTCGGGTGCCACAACCGGGCGACGTAGCTGCGGCACCCGGCAGCGTGGACTCCTGGAAGTTGGTCGAAGGTTACACGCCCCCACGGAGGATCATCGACACGGTACTGCAACTCACCCAGGCTGCCGAGATCGAGGTAGGCGGCGTCGAATACCTGGTCAACGACCGGGACGGTGAGATCTACTACTACGACATCAACGCGCTCTCCAACTTCGTCGCCGACGCCCCGAACGTCGTCGGGTTCGACCCCTTCCCGAGGCTGGTCGACTATGTCCTGCTTAGGGCAGAAGCCCGATCACAGGCTGCTTGAGCGGGCCGCGGGGCTGCCCGGCTAGCGATCGCCGCACTCACGCCGTCCGGAGCCCGAGGCAAGCCATCGCAGCCGTACAGGGGTCCATGCAGCGACAATTAACGCCCGCTCAGTGCGTCGCCACGACGCGCCCTTAGGA
>DASROV010000228.1:0-4103 GCA_035646755.1 Trueperaceae bacterium
TGTCACCACCGTGGGCTTCCCGTTGAGCGTCAACGACACCTTCCAGCGTCGCAACCTCGGCCGCAGCCTCGAGGAGTCATGGCCGCTGCTCGCCAGGCTGATGAGCCTGAGCGAGAGGGCCGGGCTCGAGCTCGTCGTCTACCTGTCGATGGCGTTCGGCAACCCCTACCGCGAGAGCTGGGGACCCAACAACACCGCCGAGTCGATCCAGCGGCTGCGGGACATGGGCATCGAGCGCATCGCCTTGGCCGACACGGTCGGCACCGCCGACGCGCGCGTCGTCGAACGGGTGCTGTCGTCGGTCTCCAACGTGGCCGACCTCGGGCTGCACCTGCACTCCCGACCGGGGGCTTGGTCGGAGCTGCTCGAGATCGGGCTACGACACGGCGTGAGATGGGTTGAAGGCGCCCTCGGCGGCATCGGCGGCTGCCCCTTCGCGGGGGACGACCTGGTCGGCAACCTACCGACCGAGGAGGTACTTCCCTGGCTTTCGGCACGTGGCTTCGAACTCGATGTCGCTATCGAGCCAGCCAAGCTGGCTGCGCTCGCAGCAGAGGCTTCCGCCATCGCGACGCGCTATGGGGTCGCCTGAGCCGTACACCGCCGAGCCGTGCCAACCGGCAGTTCGGGTAAGTGCTACGGCGTCTCATTGGCCTGCTCGACCCTGGTCAACTCGCGCGCGGTCGCGGCGACGAGGCGTTCCTCGACCTCGTGGAGGCTGCCGTTGACGTTCGCTCCCGCGGCCGCCACGTGGCCACCGCCGCCTAGCTCGACGCAGATGTTCTGGGCCGACACCGGCACCCTGGTCCTCACGCTCACCTTGATGTGCCCCTCGCGCTCCTTGAGCAACGCCGCCACCTTCGCGCCCTCGGCGTAACGGATGACGCCGACGAAGTCGTCCGAGTCATCGTCGGCCGCCTGCGCCTCGGCGCGCATGGCGGCGGTGAAGTGGGCGATGACGAGGCGGCCGCCCAGCTCGTAATGCACGGTGCTCATCACCTTGCCGAGCATCGGGAAGTAGGCCGGGTGACGCCACTGCAGGCGGTCGGTGAGGTCGACGTAGGCGACCCCGCGGTCGATGAGCTCGCCGGCGGTCTCGAGCACCTCGCGATTGGTGTTGGCGAAACGAAAGTTGCCGGTGTCGGTGATGATGCCGGCCAGGCAGGGCGTCGCGATCCGCGGCGACCAGGCCACACCAAGCTCGTCGATGAGCTCCTTGATGAGCATCGCGGTGGCCGCCTTGTCGGGCTGCACGACGGCGATGTCACCGAAGCGATCGTTGGTGCCGTGGTGATCGATGTTGACCGTGTAGGCAGCGCCATCGACAGGGGCGCCGGCCACGCGCTGTTTGTCGGCGACGTCGAGCACGAACAGCAGCGTGCCCGCCGGCAGTTGCGACAGCGAAGGAACGAGCTCGCCCGGCTCGGCCAGGAACTCGAGGTAGCTGGGCGGTGTTAGCGCGACGGTCACGCTCTTGCCGAGGTCGACGAGGGCCCGGCGCAGTGCCAGGCAGCTGCCGAGCGCGTCGCCGTCGGGGTCGACGTGGCTGACGACGACAACGGGGCCGTCCCAGCCACGGGCCACCTCGGCGGCCTTGGCGAGCTTGCTGCGGTAATCGGGATCGGGGCGGTTGTCGACATCACGGCGCATGCGGACAATGATACCTACGCCCTACGCCGGGCCGTTAATAATGGGTCAAATGTCCCGGATCCGGCCGTTCACCTGGTTCCTGATGTTCGTCTTGTCGTTGGCCGCCGTGCTGGCGGCCCAGTTGAGGCGACCGGAGCCGCAACTGCTTCACGTGAGCGGGCCGCCGGCGGTCGAGGCGCCGGCCGGCCCGTTAGCCGCGGCCTTCGACCTCGCGCGCGAGGGCACGGTGCGCATCGAAGCGCGCTGCGCTGGGCCGCACGGTGGCCCTACCATCGGCATCGGCAGCGGGTTCTTCGTCACCGAAGAGGGCCTGCTGCTTACGGCGTACCACGTCGTCGACGCCACGCGTCCGCAGCCCTGTGAGGTGCGCCTCGTCGCCGTCACCACCACCGAGGAGGAGTACGACCTGCGGCTCGTCGGCTTCGACGTCTACATGGACGTCGCGGCCCTGCAGGCCGATGTCGACCGCGCGGTAGCGACGATCCCATTGGCCAGCGAGGCTCCTCATCCCGGCGACCCTATCGTCGCCATAGGCAACAGTCGTGGCGACTTCATCGCCGGCCGGGCCGGCCGAGTCACCCGGTTGGGCGTGGAGGCCGGCAGGGCCGATTTCGCCAGCGGCACCATGGAGTTGACGGCGTCGCTGGCACCGGGCGACTCCGGTGGCCCGGTAATCAACGCGCGCGGCGAGGCTGTCGGCGTCGTCAGTTACATAAGCTTCAATCCCGGCGCGATGTCCTCGCAGGGCTGGATCCCGCCTTATCTGCGGGGCATCGCCTTGCCAAGCACCTACGCCAGCTACGCGGTCCCCGTCATCGCCCAGAGCCAGTTGCTCGCGGCGGTATTCGCCGGCGAGCGCCGCGACGTGCCCGTCATCGGCTTCAGCTGGCGGCAGGGCACCGGGGACTACGACCCCGGGACATCGCCGTACTTCATGGGTCGTCGCCCCGGCACCATCGTCGATCAGGTGGCCGTCGGCGGTCCTGCCGACATGGCGGGCCTTCGCAGCCTCAGCAACGAGCGGGTGGTGGGGCCCGATGGCTCGGTGACGCTCGTCCCTGAGGGCGACGTCATCGTCGCGATCGACGGAGAGCCCACGCCGCGCTTCTACGAACTGCTGGCCATCGTGCGCGAGAAGCTGATAGGCGAGACCGTAACGCTGACGGTCCAGCGCGGGAACGCGACCTTCGACATCGAGCTCACGCTCGGCGCGCGAAGCGACGTGTTCGCTGGGCCATAACGGTCAGCTTGGCCATAAGATAGGGAGCGCACTCGCGTGCACCGCCGTGCACCCGCATGCGCTCCCCGTGGTCGTTGGTGGGCGATGGTGGACTCGAACCACCGACCTCGTCGTTATCAGCGACGCGCTCTAACCAGCTGAGCTAATCGCCCGCCCAAGATTCCTGCCGCCGCGCTCGCGACAGCGTCACGGATAGTATCACGCCCTCAAGCGAGCGCTCAAGCGCTGCGGCGACCAATTTCGTGAGGACGCGGTAGTGGAACAGGTCACCAGGCTGCGGACGCAGCGGACCATGGCCGGTACAATCGCAGTCGTGGTCGAGACCCTCTACCTCGCCAAGCCGCGTGGCTTCTGCGCCGGCGTGGTGATGGCCATCGAAGCCGTCAAGGACCAAGCCGTCGCGGCGCGCGAGCGCGGTGATGGCGGGATCGCGGTGTACCACGACATCGTGCACAACCGCACGGTCGTCTCGCGGCTCGAGTCCGAACTCGGCGTGAGCTTTGTCGAGGACCTAGGCGACCTCGAGGTCGCCAGGAGGCGCGCCGCCGAGGAGGGCCGGGACGTCGGCGACACAGTCGTGTTCAGCGCTCACGGCGTGAGCCCGGTGGTTAGGCAGCATGCAGCCGAACTTGGTCTGGCGACCGTCGACGCTACCTGTCCTCTGGTAACCAAGGTGCACAACGAGGCCAAGAAGTACGCCCGCCTCGGCTATCACATCCTGCTCGTGGGTGACTCCACGGCGCATCAAGAGGTTATCGGCACCAGGGGAGAGGCTCCCGAACAGACGACCGTGGTCGCGGTGGTCGGGAACCGCAAGCACGATCCCCTGCTGGCCGATCCGAACAGCGTCGAGGTGCCCGACCCGAGCAAGGTAGTGGTGCTCACCCAGACCACCTTGTCGGTCGACGACACGATGAAGACCGTCGACCTGCTCAAGCGGCGCTTCCCCGAGCTGATAGTCCCCCCGTCTGACGACCTATGCTTCGCGACCAAGAACCGCCAGGACGCGGTGCGAACCATCGCGCCGAGCGTCGACCTGTTCCTCGTCGTCACCAGCGAGGCGAGCTCGAACGGCATGCGCCTCGTAGAGCTGGCCACCGACCTCACCGCCAGCGCGCGGCGCATCGAGAGCGCCCTTGACATCGAGCCGGCGTGGCTCGACGGGGTCCGCACGGTCGGCGTCACGTCGGCGGCGAGTACCCCGGACGACCTG
>DASROV010000229.1:0-5303 GCA_035646755.1 Trueperaceae bacterium
TCCGAGGGCGACGGTGGGGTCGTCGGCCTTGGCGGTCCTTGACATGACCTCCTGAAGGCGCCGGTTGCTCGCCAGTTCCTGCTGCAGGCGGCGTTGGCTGCTGCGCATGCGCTCTTCGGCCAGCTTGGTGGCGGTGACGTCCCAGGCGTGCAGCGAGTACGTCTTCGGCCCCTCGGCGGCGTTGAGCGATCCGTGCTCCTCGAGCCAGGCGATCTCGCCATCTCGAGGGCGCACGATGCGGTACGTCACACGCCAGCTCTCGCCCCGCTCGATGGCGCGCTCGACGGTGCGCTGGTAGCGGTCGACGTCGGTCGGCACAATGAGCGCCAGCTGCCCATGCCGGTCGCCCAGCCGCCCCTGCGGTGCTAGCCCGAAGATGTCGGTAGTGGTGAGCGACTCCTGCCATGCGCCGGATTGGGGCCCCCACTCGAGCACCGCGATCTCCAGCGCGGCGTAGGCCTCCGCCAGGCGGTCGTCGCCGAGCATGCTGTTGAACTGCTCATTGCGCTCGAAGGGGTCACGGATTAGCACCGAGATGCCCCCGGTGAGGTTCGAGTAGATGCTTACCTCGACCTTGTTGCCGGTGAGCGGTGAGTTCGTCTCGAACCGGGACGTCGAGCCCTCGTTGGCCACCTTGAGGTGCTCGCCGAGCAGCAGCGTGTCCTGAAGTTGCGGGAACACCTCAAGGAACCCCTGGCCCACCAGGTCCTCGTGGGCCATGCCCCACGCCTGCTCGGCTACCCGGTTGACGTATACGAAGTTGAAATCGTCGTCGAGTATGTAGAACCGCTCGTCAAGCCCGGTGAGCATCTCGGACAGCCTGTCGGGTTGCAACTGCTCGACCGCCCTGATCGGCTTTGGCGCCCCGCGGTCGACCTCACGACGCGGCCCGGCGGTAGTCGGCAAGAACACTACCGAGAGGCCGAAGATCTCGCTGTCGGCGCCGTGGAGGGCCGTGAGCTCGCCACGCGCGAAGCGGTGCTCGCCGTCCTTGTCGAGGCGCCAGCCGGCCAGCGGCGCGCTGCCCTCCTCCATGGCGGTGCGCTGCAAACGTTCGGGGACGCCGTTGAACACGTCGTCCTCGGTGAATAGGATCTCGAACTGTTTGCCCAAGAAGTCGTTGGGGCCGTATCCCAAAACGGTCCTTACGCTCTCGGACCATGACGTCACTACACCGTCAAGCGACAGTGTGAAGGTGACCGGTACCCGCCAGTTCCGCATGCACCCTCCCCCTTGAGCGAAATGTTAGGACTTAAGGAGCCCTATCTGAGAAACATGATATATCTGCCAACGTTCCAGTTCTAGCTGGCGCTTTTAATGAATGGCCCGCAAGCTAGCCGAGCGGTTTGTGAAGGATTGCCCCCGACGTCAACGCGCAGCCATGGCACCATTGTGACGCTTTCACACAGTGGCTTCACACGGTGTTGGCGAAGTTCCGGCCACCTGCGCGGCCCGCCGGGTCGTACCCGCCGGAACCTTAAGGAGGACCAACGTTCAACCAGGTAGAAACAGGCTGCGGACCCACGTCCGCACGTCGTTCTTCGGCTTGATCGCGGTAGTGCTGCTGGCGTCTTGCGGCCAGACTCCGGTAGTAAGCCTCGCCGTCGACAACGCCGCCCCGGAACTGCTGCGCGGTGCCGACGTACAGGTAGAAGTCACGCTCACCCGGACCGGTGGGGCAAGCGCCGACGTGGCCCTCGCCGTTACCGGCCTTCCCGCCAACGTCGACGCGGCGTTCAGCCCCGCCACGCTTAGCGGCGCCACCCTGACCAGCACGCTCACCCTTAGCGCCCAGCCCGGCGCCACTGCAGGCGACTACCTCCTCGGTATCACGGCCACCGGAGCCGGCCTCAGCACCAGCGCCGACCTCACGCTCGAGGTCGTGAGCCTGACGGTAAATGGCCGCCTTACCACGCTCTTCGACCAACCCATGACCGGTGTCGCAGTCGGCAGCCAAGGCGACACCGAGCTTACCGGCGCTGACGGGTCGTTCACGCTCAGCGGACTTTCGGTGCCATACGACATCGCCGCCTGGCATCAAGTAGACGAGTGGGTTCACGTCTTCGAGGGCCTTTCGGCGAACGAGATCGAGCTGTCGACGCTGCCGACCGCAGGTATCCCGGTTGCTACGTTTGGCACCACGGTTCAAGGCAGCCTCGGCGCTGCCGTCGCTCCCAACCATGAGGTGTACGTCTGCGCCGAAGGGCTCGACGGCTTCCTCGCCGAGTGCGACATCGTCGCCCCCGCCGAGAGCACGTACTCGATCAGCGCTGACTGGTTCGACACGCCGACCCTGCAGGTACGCCTGTACGCGCTGGGGGTGCAGTACGACGTCGGCGGCAAACCGGTCGCCTACCCCGGGTACAAATCGTTTGAGATCCCTCTGGCTGACGGCACGCCAGTGATGGCCGATGTTACCGACCTAGGTGCAGCTCTTGCCACCACGACTCTAGCCATCGACGTGGTCTCGTCGGCGGTCATCGGCCAAACGACGGCCGGGGTACAGGTCGGGCCCGGACTCTTCTTGCCGGTGTTCAGAGATACGAGCGGCGCCGCCACCCTCGCAGCCGTTCTGCCAGTGATTCCTGACGCCACCTACAGCGTCACCACCATGGGCACCTTCCTCAACTTCGCCTGGCACGCCGACATCACCGGCGATGCCGTCACCGTCACGCTTCCTGACCCCCCGACCTTGCTGTCTCCAGCCGATGCTGCCACCGGCGTGACGACTTCTACGATGTTCGAGGTCGGTGGCTGGACGGCCGGGCCGGTCTCGTACGTTTGGTCACCCAACGCTCCCGGTCCCCAAGTGATGCTCACCACCATGGACACCAGCGCTACCATCCCGGAGTTGTCCGACTTCGGCCTCTCCCTACCTGCGAGCACCTCGTAACAACTGGCAGGTGATCGGCTCAGCGGGAGAGGACATCGAAGCGGGGACCAACCTCGGAGAAGACCTGTTCCAGATCTTCTACCTGCTACTTGGCTCCTCGCCCGGCCCGTCTGGCGAAGGTTCGTTCAGTTCCAGCAACACCTTCGGCTTCACCACCGCGCCGTAGACGTAAGCAGAGTTCGCTAGTGAGCGGCCGTCGCGAGCATCGTCGCGCGACGGCCGCGCTTTTGCTTGGTAGTACCGCTCACATACGCCTGAGGCGCTTGATGCGCTCTTCTATAGGCGGGTGGGTCGCGAACATGTCGACGTTGTTCTGGCCGTGCAGCGGGTTGACGAAGAACATGTGCCTCACGCCCTCGCTTACCTCCAGCTGCGGCCCGCGGTAGCTCTTTATCTTCTCGAGGGCCCGGGCCAGCCCCTCAGGGTTACGGGTGATGTAGGCGCCGGCGGCGTCGGCCAGGTACTCGCGGCGCCGGCTCACCGCCAGCCGGAGCAGCGAGGCTAGCAGTGGCGCCAACACCAGCAGCACGATGAGCAGCAGCGCCATCACGCCCTGACCCCGTGCCCCGTCGCCGCCGCGGTCGGAGCTGCGGCGCCGGCCGGAGCCGCTGCCCATCCCGCCCCAGTAGAGCCAACGCATGACCAGGTCACGAAGCACCAGGATCGCGCCGACGGTGGCGACGAGCATCGACATGAAGCGGATGTCGTAGTTGCGCACGTGCGCCATCTCGTGCGCGATGACGCCCTCCAGCTCCTGGCGGTCGAGGATCGCCAGCATGCCCTTGGTCACGGCTATCGAACTGTGCTCGGGGTTCCGGCCGGTGGCGAAGGCGTTCGGCGCCGGCGAGTCGATCACGTAGATGTCGGGCATCGGCACGCCGGCGCCTATGGCAACCGCCTCGGTGACGTTCACCAGGTATCGATGCTCGGCGGAGTTGGCCTTGTGGGCGCCTGAAGCGGCCAGCGCGATCTTGTCTGAGAACCAGAAACCGACCGCGCCCTGCGCCCCGCCGATCGCCAGCGCCGAGCCGACGAAGAAGCCGGTAGACGCGACGTCGGTAACCTGGGCGATGAGGTACGCCAGCCCTGCCAGCAGCGCCATGGTAAGCAGCGCCATCAGCCACGACATGCGCATGTTCGCGGCCTTGTAATCCAGCAGATTTATGCGCTGCCCGGACGCCGGGTCGGTGAAAACGTCGGGCAGCCGCTGGATGTTCGCCTCGGTAGTCAACGCAGTAGTCAACGCAGGTGCTTAAGCCCGGCTTCGGCTCAGGCCGAAGGCTGGCTGGCTTGCCCGAACGACACTTCCGGTACTGCCTTGTTCTCCTCCGGGATCTCGAGGAAGACGGCTTCCTTCTTGCCCATGGGCCCGGCGAAGAAGTTGCCGGGAACGGTCTCGATAGCGTTGTTGAACTGCAGCACGGCGTCGTTGTAGAACTGCCGCGCGTAGGCGATCTTGTTCTCGATGCTGGAGAGCTCTTCTTGCAGCATCGCGAAGTTCTGGTTCGCCTTCAGTTCCGGATAGGCTTCGGCGACGGCGAACAGGCGACCGAGCGCAGCCGACATCATGTTCGCGGCTTCGGCCGACTCGTTGACGCCGTTGGCGTTCATCAACGCCGAGCGCGAACGGGCGACCTCTTCGAACAACTCCCGCTCGTGGCTGGCGTAGCCCTGCACGGTCTCCACGAGGTTGGGAACTAGATCAGCACGCCTCTTTAGCTGCACGTCGATCTGGCTCCAGGCGTTCTCGTAACGGTTCTCGAGCTGGATCATGCGGTTGTAGACGCTGACGCCCCAGAGTGCCAGCACCACCAGGACCGCGAGGATCACGAGGGTTGCCATCGGTGAGACCTCCTGCTCTCATGTTACGTCACGACAGCCCGTCCGCGCTGCTAGCCTTACGCATGCGCCTGCCGCCGCTCTTCGACATGGCCGCCTTCCCCGACCAGCAACGAATCCTCGAGAACGAGCACTGCGTGTTCCTGGTAAGGCCCGAGCGTAATGTCCTCCCCGGCTCGGGCCTGATCGTGCCGTTCGAACCCCGGGTGAGCGTGTTCGACCTCAGCACCGAGGAGTGGAAGGCCACGTTCGCACTGCTACACGAGGCCAAGGCCTGGATCGACGAGCACTACACCCCAGACGGCTACAACGTGGGTTGGAACAACGGTAGGGTCGCCGGCCAGACCATCCCGCAGGTGCATCTCCACGTCATCCCGCGCTTCGCCGACGAGCCTCTGGCGGGGCGCGGCATCAGGTTCCATCTCAAGCAACCTGTGAACGTGCGGCCGGATATTACCCGCGAGCGCTGATCACACCGCCACCGAGGAGCCGGTCGCCGTCGTATAGCACAGCCGATTGCCCGAGCGCCACCGCGAACTGCGGCTGGTCGAACTCGAGCTCGAAGCGGTCG
>DASROV010000230.1:0-7849 GCA_035646755.1 Trueperaceae bacterium
GGCCCGAGAGGTAGCCAGGTTCGTGGATCCAGTTGTCGAACACCGAGAAGTTCGGTTCCACCGGACCGAGCCCGGAGCCGAACACGAAGGCGATGTCGGGGTAGTCACGCGCCACGCGGCGCACGGCCTCCTCGTTGCCGAAGGCGTCACCGAAGATCACGTCGGGAGCGTTCTCCTCCGCCACCTCTCGCATGACGCGCTCCATATCACCCGCGTAGCCGAGGGCGTCGACGAACTCGTAGGTGATGAGCCCCTCAGCCTGTGCGTCCTGGAGCGCGGCGTGGATGACGCCGTCCCACGGCTCCTCGATGGCCGTGGCGTAGACGGCATACACGCTCACGGGTACTTGGGCGCCCGCCAGACCGAAGAGAGCCGCTACGACGATGACGAGCCCGGTTGCCATTCGCTTCATCGGGGACACCCATTCCGCATGCTCATAGGAGCAGCTGTGAATTGAGAGCGAGTATAGCGGGGTGGCGAAGACCGCCCCCGCCTACGCGTGCGAGACCCGTACTATCAATGGCAAAGGGAACGCCCACTCAGGAGGATTGACATGCCCAATGAACCCGATCACCGCGCCATGCTGCAGGTCGCGCTCGAGGAGGCCCGCCAGGGTCTAGCGGAAGGGGGTATCCCCATCGGCGCCGCGCTGTTCCGCGACGACGGCACGCTGCTTGGCCGAGGGCACAACCGCCGCGTCCAGGACGGAGACCCCAGCAGCCACGGCGAGACCGACGCCTTCCGCAACGCCGGACGCCAACGCAGCTACCGCGACACCATCATGGTCACCACGCTGGAACCGTGCTGGTACTGCAGCGGGCTCGTCAAACAGTTCGGCATCGGCACCGTGGTAGTAGGTGAGTCGCGAACCTTCAAGGGTGGAGCGGCGTGGCTGCGCGGGGAGGGCGTGAACGTGGTCGATCTCGATGATCAGGAGTGCGTGCGGATGATGGAAGAGTTCATTGAGGCGAGGCCGGCGTTGTGGAATGAGGATATTGGGGTGGAGTGAGGGGCTGCTATTCGTCCGAACAGTAGCGCTAGAGTAGAGCATCCGTGGCCGCCTTCAACAGGCAAACAGGATCATTACGTTCCGGCAGCCAGACGCCAAGTGGCTTCGTTGTTGGTGCCCTCTACAACCGCCAAGACGACATTCACCGCCAGCTTGGCGGCCAGTGGCAGTCCGGGATCTCCACGCCAGCGACGACACCGTACGTCATCGCTTTCACCAGCCCAGCGGGCGAGAAGCACGGCTACTACGACTACTGGGACGACGACGGCATCTTCAACTACTTTGGCGAAGGCCAAGTAGGCGACATGCAACTCACACGCGGCAACAGCGCGCTTCTAAACCACACCCGCAATGGCAAACGCATTCTCGTATTCCAGGCACTTGGTGGTGTCCACCGTTTCCTCGGCGAGTTCCGCTGTGTCGGTTATAGGAGCGTTCGCGACATCCCGGACACCACGGGCCAACTGCGTGTGGCATTGGTCTTTCGGCTCGAGCCGGTACGTGACGACTTGGGCGAAGCCATCTACCCTTCCGAAATACCTTGGCTCGACAACACCGCTCCCATGGCAACGGTCCGCCAGATCATGACCACTGTTCGCACCAAGCAAGACCTGTTTCGTCGCCGCCTCGCAAGCGTCGAACGCGGCTGTCGACTCACCGGCGTCCTTGACTTGCGCTTCCTACGAGCTAGCCACATCAAGCCGTGGGCCGACAGCAACGACAACGAACGTGTGGACAGCAACAACGGCCTGCTCCTCACGCCGAGCGCGGATCTGCTTTTCGACCATGGCTGGATCGCATTCGGCGAGCGAGGCAAGTTGCTTGTTAGCACGAGACTGCCGACTGAAGTCAAGGAGAAGGTAGGGCTCGAGCTGACGGATGGACGCGACTGCGGTGGATTCAGTCGAGAGCAGTCTGAGTTTCTTGCCTACCACCGAGACTGCGTCTACGAGGATCGGGGGCGACAGGGAGCGATAGACTATGAGAAGTTGTTGGATTAAGTTCGATTTGGAGTCGCTGTACCAGCTCAGGCTTGGCAGCGAAGCCCGGTATTCGTCAACAACCTAGCGGGACTCAAGTATGCAGCAGACGCGCCGTCGGCTCGGGGAGAGGGCGCCCCAACTCCAGCGTTGTCTCGATCCACTGCCGCATCACCAGTTGCACGTTCTCGACGGCCTCCCCGTAGGTAGACCCGTCCGCCATACACCCGGGCAGATCGGGAACCACTGCGACGTATGCTCGGTCCTCCTTGCTCCAACGGATGATTACTTCGTAGCGGTACTCAGGGCTCGTCATGGTCTCCACCCAAATCGTAACGCACGACTACATCCCGCACCTGGTTTAGCACCAATCGTCAATCACGGATTGGTCGCTGTGGCGTAACAGTCAGGCAGGGGCCCAGGTGCACTAGGCCCGGGGTCCGCTGATACGCAGAAGCTCCGGGATGACTAAGGGCAGGCCAGCTGCTCGTCGATGTACGTGCTTGGCTCGATGGACTTACCGACGACGGCCTCTGGGCAGTCTCGAGCGGTTGGGCCCTCGACCTACATCTCGGCACACCAAGCCGCTACCACGACGACATCGACACCGAGGTCGATCACGGCAGCCAGGCACTGGTTCAACGCCATCTCCACGAGTCCGGCTGGCGCCTTGACCAGGTGGTGGAGGACGGCAAGTACGCGCCCTGGCCAATCGGTGGGCCGCTCGCCCCGGGCACGCACCAGGCTCACGCCAGGCGGGAGGGCGGCTCAGCTGGGCTGAGCATGTCGGGCGGCGAGTTCCTCGACCTGCTGTTCGCCCCGCGCGGTACTGATTCCTGGCGTTTCCGCCGCGACGAGCGCGTGACCCTACCGCTGGCTAGGGCCATCCTGCCCGCCCGCTTGCCATCCGGTCGGACCTTGAAGTTCCTGTCCCCCGAGACCGTGCTGCTGTTCAAGAGCCGTTCGAGCCAAGACGGCTCCGAGTTCGGTCCGCGCGCCAAGGACGCCGCCGACTTCGCGCGTGTCATGCCCAGCCTCGACGCCGAGGCCCGCGCCTGGTTGATGGCCGCGCTACGGACAGTACATGGGGAGCATCCGTGGTTGGGAGAGTTGGCAGGCGGTGCTCGGTAGGCGGAGACTTCGACGGACATTCGGTTCGTAGCGCTGCTGTATGTCGTGCTGCTTGCCATCGCCGTGCGAGGGTTGCTCAGTTGGTGGCGCTCAGGCGATTCGGATATACCGCACAAGTCAGACGGCCCCGAACCGCTGCAAGAGGTCGTCTCTTGACCTGTACATTGTCAGTGCTCCATATCCGCCCGCCAAGAGCGCGGCATCGTTCGCTGGCCGAGATAGCTTTGCGATGAATGGAGCCTGGTGCTGTGTCGCGAACCGCTCGATGGCCTGGCTGGCGTTCACGAAGTTGAGCGCCAACTTCTCGGCCGGAACGTTTCCACCCAGTAGTGTGATCAGGCGGAGCCCGGAGACGTGGACTGCGTGCAGCTGGATAGGATTTCGAGCAATCCGCTGGTCGAGTGTTACGGCAACTAACCCGTTCTCGGCAACTTGTCCGATCCACTCCTCGTCCGGCGTGTCTTGCGCGAACATCTCGTCGTGAACCAGGATGCTTAGGCCATGCTCGCGAAAGACCTCCGGCATCACTCGGCTTCCCAGACTCCGGTCTAGGAAGAACTGGACTTGCTCAGGCTGCTTCTTCGAAAATGATGGCGGCACGAATCTGCGCCTCAGTCAGAGAGTAGTCATCCGCGAGGCTCTGTTCGTCCTCGCCGGCATTCACCCGGTCTGTGATGACGGCGGTCGAAACCCCTGTGCCTGCAACGACTGGCTGACCGAAACCCAAGCGCGGGTTGATCGAGATGGGCCTGTCGCCGTTCTCCAGGTGGAAGAAGGTCGAGGTGCGCAAGAACGGGAAGAACTCCCTGGGTGCCGAGCGTTCATCGAGCGATACCCGTTGCAAGTGCGACCTGAAATACT
Organism: Trueperaceae bacterium; assembly: GCA_035646755.1. Classification (GTDB taxonomy): domain Bacteria; phylum Deinococcota; class Deinococci; order Deinococcales; family Trueperaceae; genus DASRWD01. The sequence continues at coordinate 3,982 of DASROV010000230.1, forward strand.
CCTTGAGCACGATTTGTTGACCGCGCCGTAGATGCACTAAGCGTCCGTAGTGCTCGATGAAGATTTCACCGAAGGCCGTCTTGAGGCTGTCGAGCATGAAGAGTCGGTCGATGTTGAGTTCTTGTGCAGCAACATCCAATGTCTCGCGAACCGCCCGCATCGGGACTTCATGGACGCGCCGCAATGCAAGCAACATGTGTGCCTCTATGAGGTTGTTGAACGACAGAAGCTTCGGCTCCAAGCTCGCGGCTTGAATCAGGGGCTCGAAAGTCGAGCGGCCGCTAGTAGTCTCGTACCGCCGCCCGAAGAACCACGTGCGAAGCGTGGTGACATTCATACGCAAGTACCGCGCTGCCTGCGTAGGGCCGTAATTTGGAACCTCACGCGGATCGGGTAGTACGTAGAACGCCGGCTTGTCGTCTCTAACTCTCAGAGCGCGTACCTCCAGTCACAGGATGCTACATTCCCGACTCGGAAGTACACTCCAAGTTGGCAGATGCCCATACAACTGTTTGCATAGCGATTTTGGATACCAGCCGGATTGGCCTTCAGGGACGATGTAATTGCTCTTCGTGGCGGCCACCTGAGCCCGAAGTCCGCTCTGGAGGAACAGGGCCACACCGGCACGCCGAGTAAGGCCGTGGCTCCTAGTCCGCCTTGTGGACCATCACCCCTTCGAACCTCTGCCATGTCACATCAAGAAGGGCGTCCAGGACCTCGTCTGCGAAAAGTGCTCCGACGCATCCCGGCCACTGACTCCGAAGTTATCCGGCCGCCTGTTCCGAGCGTAACCGGCCACCGATTCCGAGCGATTCCGGCCGCCCTACCCGGGTGGGTCCCACAGGCCCGTAGTACACCGCCGGCATCCGCACACTGCGCGACGAGTTGCCTGGGGTTCGATCCTACGTCGTCTATCGAGGCGATGAGAGCCCGACGAATCGTACTACAACATGGAGCATGGCCCAGCGGCAGAAACTAAGCGTCTCCGTGTCGTCATCCCTAGTTCGGTTCCTCGAGCGCTATCAACGAGATCACGGTCTCAAGACCAAGAGCAGCGTAGTCGAGCGAGCCTTGGAGGTGCTTCGCGAACGTGATCTGGAACGCGCCTACGCCGAGGCGGCGGAACTGGACCACGACGCGGGTGACACCGCCGACTGGGATGTGACCGCCGGTGACGGGCTGAGCCACGAGGAGTGGCGTGACACGAGGTGACATCTACCTCGCCAGCCTTGACCCTGTGGTTAGCGGCGAGGCCAACACACGCCGCTCTTGTATCGTCGTCTCCAACGACGCCAACAACCGTTCCGCGCCCACCGTGACCGTGGTTCCGATCACCAGCAACGTGACACGCAGCTACCCGTTTGAGGTCGTTATCGAGCACGCACTCGCCGCGCCCGACGCGCTGCAGAGCGTTCAATATCTCCCACATGGCCACCTCTTTGTAAGCATCGCCGCAACCTCCAACAAAAGTGATTGCGCTCACGATGGCAGTAACGACCACGGGTGGGTCAAGCAGGTGAGAATCCCTCACGCCCTTGCGTCAAGCTGACGAGAAACTGGGTCAAGCTGGTGAGAACTGACAACTCGTTCAACCTCACTATCCTCTATCCGCTGGGTACCGAGATTGAAACTCCGGGAGAAGAATCTCGGCTCCAGGATTGCTTAAACCCCATACCCTTAAGCCTCCATGGGGGACACGATTAAGCAGAACCACCACTGGGATCGTCACACCCTAGCTTTCATCGCCGACCAGATAACTCGCCGGCCTGACCTGGTTCGAATAGCGACCGGCTTCTTTAGCGTCCCCGGTTACCACCGACTACGCCGACGCATCGGTGAAACGAACGCGCACATCCTTGTCGGCTTTGACGAGGACGCACGCGAGAGTCTGACGAACGCTCTGATCGAGGAGATTCTCGAAGAAGTACGTGGCTGGCACACCAATCGCTATGAGGCAATCAAGGACTTGGCCGCGGCGCTGGGTTCGCGCTTGCGGCTCACCGAGGCCCGAATGCGGATCCGTGATCACGCCAAGGTATACATTCTGGGCGAAGAAGCGGCGATAGTCGGCAGCTCAAACCTGAGCCGCGGTGGCCTTCTAACCAACTACGAGGCGAACACCGTACTGCGTGAGCCCGCGGCGATCAGGTTCTGGACCGCGGCCTTCGACGAACGCTGGCACGCGCCTGACACCATCGACATTACCGAGGAGCTGCGGGCACGGCTGTTGGCGTGGCTCCAGCTCAGCACGCCGTGGGAGGTCTACCTGCGTGCAGCATTCCTGCTGCTCGACGGCCCGCCACCCCTAAAGCCCAGTGCTCGTTACAGGCAGCCGACTGAGTACCAGCAGGTTGTCGTCAACCGAATCAGCAAACAGCTGGCGGACCCCGAACGACGCGGAGCGTTCCTCATCGCCAGCACCGGGCTGGGCAAGACCATCATGGCGACAGCCGCGGCGGCCGAACTGGATCGACTGGGGGTTGTCAACCAAGTACTGGTGTTCGCTCCTCGACTGGTGAAGGAAGAGTGGTCGCAGCGGTTGCGTTCGGCCAGGCTGAGTGCCGAAGTATTCACTATCGACGTGCTCGCCCGCTCGAGTGGTGTCAGCGCAGCAAAGATAGAAGATGCGCTGGCAAACAGCGACTCTAAGACCCTGATCATCATCGACGAGAGCCACCGGCTGCGAAATCGACTTGCCCTCAGTGACTCACGGACCGGGCCTCTACTGCGCCTGGCCTCGCAGCGCATCGAGGAGACCGTGAAAAGCACCGGCAGTCGCGTTCTGCTGCTAACCGCGACGCCCTACGCCGCCGAGATCTCCGACATCACCAACCAGATGTCGCTACTTCCGCACACCGGCAAAGAGCCGAACGTTTCGGGCATGCTCAGCTTGTTCCCCAGCTACCCGTGGTCGGTGGGCAAGGTCGAGGACCTCATCGAATCTCCGGTAGCCACCATCCTCAACACACCGTTCGTCGCGAAGCACTTCGCCCGAGTCGATGACGAGTCCGGCGCACAGTTCGTTGACTTCCCCGATGGGACCAAGCGGTTCTTCCCGCGGTTGAAGCTCTTCCGAGCGAACGTGGAGCTTCCATGCGAGGCGAACATCGCTGATCTCCTGAACCGTCGCGTTCTCAAGCACCGCTTGGTGTCTACGCCGATACGGCACGAATGGCGAAAGCGCGACAATCTGGCCGAAAGCAACGTCGCCACGGCCTGGGCCAGCAGCCCGCGAGACCTGGCGCGCACGTTGCGCGAGATCGTGAACGGACAGCACGACTACTCGATGATTCTCTCGCCGGAGCAGTTGGCGGACGCGATCGGCCCGGTCCTTGCTGAGCTCGAGAACTTCACCTACGAGGCGGATCGAAAGTTCCAGATCTTGCGGTCCGTCATCAAGCACGCACGAAAGCATGGGCAGAAGCTCGTCGTGTACTCGGAACGCCTCGAGACAGCCGTCTATTTGGAGCAAGGGTTGGCCAAGTACGGCGCCGAACGTGTCGCGTCGGTAGTTGAGAACGCAGAGGCGGGCGCCCAGCTGAAACCTTCCAAAGATGTTGAGAAGCTGATCGACCACTTCGCACCGCTAAGCAGCACCGAGCCAGGAGGCACCTCGCCGGATGACCTCTACGACGTCTTACTGGCCACCGACGCGTTGTCCGAAGGCATCAACTTGCAAGACGCCAGCTTCCTGGTCAGCTATGACCTTGCTTGGACGGCCGACACCATCATCCAGCGAGCTGGTCGCATCATGCGGCTGTGGAGCGAGCCGCGCACGATCGAGCTATACGCTTTCGTACCGCAGCAAGGCACCGACGTGCCGCACGGCGAGGTCAGCCGCCTCCCGGTGCGGCGGCTGCGGCGACTT
>DASROV010000231.1:0-7028 GCA_035646755.1 Trueperaceae bacterium
TTGAACTCGGCCGAGGCGGCGGTGCGCGAGGTCCTCGATCACAGCGCCAAACGTCTCGCCGCCGACCCGCTTGACATCGGCGTCGTGGTCGACTTCCTCAGGCGCAAGGAGGCAGAGGCGGCGATGATCAGGCTGTTGGCACGCGGGAAGTTCTACGGCGTGCCACGCGCGACCCTCGAGAAGGAGCTGGCGGATGCCTAGACTGATTGTGCTCACCGACGCCGAGACCGCGACCGGCTTCCGGCTGGCCGGCGTCGAGGTTCGCGAGGCGAAGGCCGACGACGCCATCGCCACCCTCGAAGAGCTTATCGCCTCCGAGGAGTTCGCCCTGGTGGCGGTCGACGAGGGGTTGATCCCCGATCCGGTGAAGGCCAGCGAGCGCAGCATGCGCGGCCGCGACCTGCCGGTGTTGTTGAGCGTGCCGAGTCTCGGTGCTGCGTTCAGCGCGGAAGACGACGCGGTCGGCTACATGAAAGAACTGGTGCGTAGCGCCATCGGCTTCGACATCAAACTGGAATGAAACAGCGTCTGGTAGCAGGCAGGAGCAGGTAGGAGAAGATAATGGCCATCGAAGGCAAGATCCAACGCATCTCGGGCCCCGCCGTCATCGCGGAGAACATGATGGGCGCCCGGATGTTCGACATAGTCAGGGTGGGCGAAGAGAACCTCATCGGCGAGATCATCCGCCTGGACGGCGATACCGCCTTCGTGCAGGTATACGAAGACACCGGGGGCCTCACCGTCGGCGAGCCGGTCGTCTCGACCGGCCTGCCGCTGGCCGTGGAGCTCGGGCCGGGCATGCTCAACGGCATCTTCGACGGCATCCAACGCCCGCTCGACAAGATCCAGGAAGCGTCGGGCACCTACATCGACCGCGGCATCACCGTCAACTCGCTCTCGCGCGAGACCAAGTGGCGCTTCACGCCGAGCGCGGCGGTGGGCGACGAGATCGGCGCGGGCAAGGTAATCGGCACCGTTCCCGAGTTCGCGTTCACGCATAAGATCCTCGTGCCTCCTGGCAAGGGCGGGACCATCAAGACCATCGTCGCCGCGGGTGAGTACACCGTCGACGACGTCGTGGCGACCATGGAAGACGGCACCGAGCTTAAGATGTTCCACGCCTGGCCGGTGCGCCAGTCGCGGCCGGTGGAGCGCAAGCTCGACCCGGTGACGCCGTTCCTCACTGGGATGCGCATCTTGGACGTGCTCTTCCCGCTCACGATGGGCGGAACTGCGGCCATCCCCGGGCCCTTCGGCTCGGGCAAGACGGTGACGCAGCAGTCGATCGCCAAGTTCGGCAACGCCGATATCGTGGTGTATGTCGGCTGCGGCGAGCGCGGCAACGAGATGACCGACGTGCTCGTCGAGTTCCCGGAGCTCGAGGACCCGCAGACCGGCAACCCGCTCATGCACCGCACCGTGCTCATCGCCAACACCTCGAACATGCCGGTGGCGGCGCGCGAGGCCTCGATCTACACCGGCATCACGCTGGGCGAGTACTTCCGTGACCAGGGCTACTCGGTCTCGATCATGGCCGACTCGACCAGTCGCTGGGCCGAGGCGCTGCGCGAGATCTCCTCGCGCCTAGAGGAGATGCCCGCCGAGGAGGGCTACCCGCCCTACCTCTCGTCGCGCCTGGCGGCGTTCTACGAGCGCGGCGGCCGCGTGACGACCCTGAACGGGGAAGAGGGCGCTGTTTCGATCATCGGCGCAGTTTCGCCGGCCGGCGGCGACTTTTCCGAGCCCGTAACCCAGGCCACGCTGCGCATCACCGGCTGCTTCTGGGCGCTCGACGCCGGGCTGGCCCGTCGCCGCCACTTCCCGGCCATCAACTGGAACCGCTCGTACTCGCTGTTCACGTCGATCCTCGAGGAGTGGTACGCCGAGAACGTGGCTCCCGACTACACCAAGCTGCGTGACAGCGCCACCGCGTTGCTGCAGCGCGAGAGCGACCTGCAAGAGGTAGTGCAGCTAGTGGGCCCCGACGCGCTGCAGGACCAGGAGCGCCTGGTTATCGAGGTCGGCCGCATCCTGCGCCAGGACTTCCTGCAGCAGAACGGCTTCGACCCAGTAGACGCCAGCTGCTCGATGAGCAAGGCCTACGGCATGCTGCAGATGATGATGAAGCTCTATGACGTCGCCCGCAAGGCGCTCGATGACGGCGCGACGGTAGACGAGATCCTCAAGAACCCGGTCGTCGAGAAGATCAGCCGGTCACGCTACGTCGCCGAGGACGAGTTCCCCGGCTACCAGAGCAACGTCATGCAGGAGCTCGACAAGGGCTTCGCGGTCGCGGCCTAAGGCCAGGAGAAACGAGCATGAGTTCGAACCTACTTAAGAAGGAATACAGCGAGGTCAGCTACGTCTCCGGGCCGTTGCTGTTCCTCCAGAACGCCCCCGACCTCAGCTACAACGCCATCGTCAAGATCGTCGACGGCAACGGGCGCGAGCGCGGTGGTCAGGTCATCGAGGTGAGCACGAAGTACACGGTGCTACAGGTGTTCGAGGAGACCTCGGGCATCGACCTCTCGAGCACGACCGTCAGCCTTGTCGAGAACGTCGCCAGGCTCGGCGTGGCCCGCGACATGATCGGCCGTCGTTTCGACGGCGCCGGCACGCCCATCGACGGGCTGCCGCCGGTCGTGGCCGACAAGCGCCTACCCATCGGTGGCGCGCCGATCAACCCGGTCGCGCGGCGCAAACCCGAGGAGTTCATCCAGACCGGCATCTCGACCATAGACACCCTTATCAGCCTGGTGCGCGGTCAGAAGCTGCCGATCTTCTCCGGCTCGGGGTTGCCCGCCAACGAGCTGGCGGCGCAGATCGCCCGGCAGGCCACGGTCATCGGTGAGGACACCGAGTTCGCCGTCGTCTTCGCCGCGATGGGCGTAACGCAGCGCGAGCTTACTTTCTTCACCAAGGAGTTCGAGCGCACCGGCGCCTTGGCCAGGAGCGTGCTGTTCCTCAACAAGGCCGACGACCCCGCGGTCGAAAGGCTGCTCACCCCGAAGATGGCGCTCACTGCCGCCGAGTACCTCGCGTTCGAGCACGGCTACCACGTGCTGGTCATCCTCACCGACATGACCAACTACTGTGAGGCGCTCCGCGAGATCGGCGGCGCCCGCGAAGAGATCCCTGGCCGCCGCGGCTACCCCGGCTACATGTACACCGACTTGGCGTCGATCTACGAGCGCGCCGGCGTGGTCGCCGGGCTGCCAGGCTCCATCACCCAGCTGCCAATCCTGTCGATGCCCGACGACGACGTCACGCACCCGATCCCCGACCTCACCGGCTACATCACCGAGGGGCAGATCTACATGGCGCGCGCGCTCCACAACAAGGGCATCTACCCGCCGATCAACCCTGGCCCCTCGCTCAGCCGCCTGATGAACAACGGCATCGGCGAAGGCAAAACGCGCAAGGATCACAAGAACGTCGCCGACCAGCTGCAGGCCGCCTACGCCAACGGCCTCGACCTACGCCGCCTGGTGGCCATCACCGGCGAGGACGCGCTGTCGGAGACCGACAAGCTCTACTTGAAGTTCGCCGACGAGTTCGAGCGGCAGTTCATCAACCAGGGCTCGGAGAACCGCACCATCGACGAGTCGCTCTCCATCGCCTGGAACATCCTCTCTCAGCTCCCCAAGAGCGAGCTGACGCGCCTGTCGAACGACCAGATCGACAAGCACTACGGCGCGAAGATGGAGGAGATGTGGGGCTCGGCGGGCAAAGACCGGCTATGAGGGCGTCCCTTGAGGGGGTGAGCCGTGGCTGACAACATCGCTCCGACCCGCTCCAACCTCCTGCAGCGGCGCGATCAGGTGAAGCTCGCCATCCGCGGAGCGGACCTGCTCAAGCGCAAGCGGGACGCGCTCATCGGTGAGTTCTTTGCGCTCGTCAAGTCGTCGCTGGCGGCCAGGCGGCAGCTCGGCGAGGCCAGCCGCGAGGCGTACTTCGCGCTGTTCCTCGCCAACGCCTGGGACGGTCCTGAGGCCGTTGGCAGCCTGGCGTTAGCCGAGTCCGAGAAGGTCGAGATCGCACTGAAGATGGAGAACATCTTCGGCGTCAAGGTGCCGCAGGTCCAACCGGCCGAGTTCGACGACAAGCTGCCCTTCTCACCGGTCGGCGCGGGCGCCTCGACGCTCGAGGCGGCCTCGCAGTTTCGCAAGCTGGTCGACGCGATCATCAGGGTCGCAGCCACCGAAACCCGCCTGCGCCGCATCGGTGAGGAGATCAAGAAGACCAACAGGCGCGTCAACGCGCTCGAGCAGCTGGTGATACCCGGCATCAACTACGAGATAAGGCACATCCGCAGCGTGCTCGACCAGCGCTCGCTTGAAGAGACGACGGTCCTCAAACGCATCAAGGCCAAGCTCGAGACCAAGGACGAGCGCAAGGAGGCTATGGGCGACGACCTGTTCGCCAAACCCGACCCCGGCTCTGCTACGCCTACCGGCCCTTAGGGGTCCGGGGCCGAGTCAAGGCACTAAATTGGAACGAGGCTCATCATCTGACGAGCCAAGGCGCGGGGCGCGACCGATGAAGGTCGCGCCCCGTCTACCTGTGTGCTCGCTTGCCTGGAATCGCCGTCGTCGGCGCAAGTAGCGCTCCCTATCGGCATGTTCGTCGCCGGTCGGAGTATGAAGACGGTTGTACGCCCGCGCGTGTGACTTCCTTTACAAGGCTCGAAGCGCCTGGGTATAGTACCAGAGGCCAAACAACCTGAAGCCTCGATGAGAGAATTAAGGAGTACTGAATGCGTAGACTCGTACACGCCCTACTCGCCCTGGCAGTCGTCGTCGGAGGCACGGCCTTCGCCGACCGTCTAGACGACATCATCGCCCGCGACGCGCTTGTCTGTGGCGTCAACGAATCCCTGCCCGGGTTCGGCACGATCAACTCCGAAGGTGACTTCGTAGGCTTCGACGTCGACTTCTGCAAGGCCATCGCCGCGGCCATCCTCGGTGACGCCAGCAAGGTCGAGTATCGCGCCCTCTCCGCCCAGGAGCGCTTCACCGCCGTGCAGACCGGTGAGGTCGACGTGCTGATCCGCAACACCACCTGGACCAGCTCGCGCGACACCAGCGTCGGCCTCGAGTTCGCGCCGACCACCTTCTACGACGGCCAGGGCTTCATGACCCGCCGCGACTCCGGCATCACCACCTTGCAGGACCTCGAGGGCCGCAGCATCTGCGTGCAGTCGGGCACGACCACCGAGCTCAACCTCAACGACGTCCTCTCGGCGCTCAACATCAGCTTCACGCCGGTGATCTACGAGAACCTCGACCAGCTCACCGCGGCCTACGACCAGGGCGCCTGTGACGCCAATACGACCGACAAGTCCGGTCTCGCCACCAGCCGGCTCTCGCTGCAGAACCCCGACGACCACATCATCCTTGATGCCACCATCTCCAAGGAGCCGCTCGGCCCGTCCGTCCTCAATGGTGAACAGCGCCTGTTCGACGTCGTCAAGTGGGTAGTCTTCGGCGTCTTCACCGCCGAGGAGTATGGCATCACCTCCGAGAACGTCGAAGAGATCGCGGCCACGACCGAAGTGCCCAGCCTACGCCGCATGCTCGGCGTGGAAGGCACCAACGTCGCCGACATCGGCATGCAGAGCGACGGGATCCTGCAGGCGATCCTGCAGGTCGGCAACTACGAGGAGATCTACAACCGCTACCTCGGACCCGACACCCAGTTCAACATCCCACGCGGCCTGAACCAGCCCTACACCGAGGGCGGCCTGCTTTACGCCCCTCCCTTCCGTTAAGGAGCGGAGTTGACACAGGGTTCGAGCAGGGGGTGGCTGCCATACGGCGCCACCCCCTGCTCTTCCCATTGGGCCGACTCGCCGGTTCACGACGGAACCCTGCGGAGGTCTTGACCAGGTGAGTTCACGGGCGCAGACCACGGGCAGGCCCCGGGTTCCCTTCTACCGCAACGTAAAGACCATCGGCACGCTTGCCCAGGTCGCCTTCGTGCTGGTAATGGCGCTCGGCGCCTACGTCGTCTACCGCAACGTGACGACCGCGCTCCAGCAGGCCAACATCCCCAGTGATTTCAGCTTCCTAGACGACCGGGCCGGCGTCCCGATCGCCGAGACAGCGATCCGCTACGACGGCGATGATAGTTACGCCCGCGCCTTTCTCATCGGGGTCCTCAACACCCTCAAGGTGGCCCTGCTCGGCGTCGCGCTGGCGACCGTGCTCGGCATCACCATCGGGGTCATGCGCATCTCGCGCAACTTCTTGCTGCGTGCCTTCTCGACGCTCTACGTCGAGACCCTGCGCAACACGCCGCTAGCCGTGCAGATTATCTTCTGGTACACGGCGGTGCTCACGCCGCTGCCGCCACGGATCTTGAACGCCACCCAGCTCCCTGGCGGGATCTTCCTCAGCAACCAGGGCATAGCACTGCCCTGGCCCTATCCGTCCTATCACTTCGGTGCCTGGCTGCCCTGGCTGGCCGTCTCGCTACTGGCCGGCGCCGCCGTCTGGTGGTGGCGCCGCGGCGTGTTCAAGCGCCTCGACCGCCCCGGCAACGCCGTCGGACCCGGCCTGCTGGTCGCGCTGCTGCTGGCCGTGGCGAGCTACCTCCTGGCCGGCAAGGGCGACCTGCCAACCGGCACCGCCGCCACCTTCCGCGAGACCAGCGGTATCATCACGGTTTTCACCGACCGCGATGACGATGGCATCAAAGACGTCGGCGAGCGCTTCGTGCCTTACGCGGCCTTGGATGTCAACGTCGAGACCGTGCAGCTTCAGGCGCGCACCCAGGACCTGGTCGAGTCGCGTCAGTTGACCTTCGGGCGCTTCTACTTCCCAACGCTCGAAACCGCCGAGTTCGAGGCGGTCGAGGTCGACTTCCTCGACCCCGAGTCCGCTGCCGAGCAGGATCTCGCCATCCACTTCTTCGACTTCCCGTCACGTGGCGTGGTCTACCGCGACCTCAACGGCGACGGTGACTACGACGACGGCGAGCAGATGAACCCGGAGTCCGAAAGGCCTAGCGGTTACCCTGCCACCCTC
>DASROV010000232.1:0-8809 GCA_035646755.1 Trueperaceae bacterium
CCGGTGAGGCGATCGAAGACGGCGCGGTTGCGGCTACCGTCCTCAGGTAGCAGCCGAGCCGCGGCCGGGCGCGGGTCGCTGCCGGCTCGCAGTGCCAGCACGAGCTCGGCGTGGGCCCGGGCCAGCTCGCTGGCTTCGCCTTGCAGGCTGTCCGAGAGCACCACCACCGCGTGGCCGCGTTCGGTCCAGAACGACTCGGCGGCGGACAGTAGCTTGCCGGCCGAGCCGATGACCTTGGCACTGCAGCGGGCGGCCACCGCACCGCCCGGCTTCGGCGTCTCCGCGACAGCGCCCGCCACGCCGCGAGCCAGGTGCTCGGTCGCGCTTGGAGCCTTCACGTCGAAGCGCCGGACGACAGCCAGGGCGTCGGCGAAGGTAGTGGGATCGGGCACGCTCGGACCGGAGGCGATGTCGGCGAGGTCGTCCCCGGGGACGTCTGAGAGCGCGAGCGTGAGGACTCGCGCCCCGGTTGCCGCAGCCAGCCTGCCGCCCTTGATGCGCGATAGATGACGCCGCACGACGTTCAACTCGTGGATGTCCGCGCCGGCCCTCTGTAACGCCAGGGTAAGCGCGCGCTTCGCCTCCAGGTCGAGCCCTGAGGGCGCGCACCAGAGCGCGCTGCCGCCGCCCGATACCAGCACCAGTAGGAGGTCGTCGGCGCCCAATCGGCTCACCGCCTCGAGAGCGCTCTCGGCGGCCCTTACGCTGCTGGCATCAGGCAGTGGATGCGAACCGGGCAGCACGTGCGGTCCTGTCCGGCCCGCGTCCCGCTCGGCGCCGACGTTCGTGCTCCCCGCCGGCGGCGTGGCTAGCCAGGCGACGTCGCGGTACGCCTCGCGCGCCTCGGCGACCATGGGCAATGCCGCCTTGCCCACGGCCAGCACCATGGCCGGTCGCTCGTCGGGCAGGTGTGAGCGCACCAGCCGGCCTGGGTCGGTGGCGCTCACCGCGTGCCGGTAGCTGGCCTCGAGCAGCCGCCGCATCTCGTTCACGCGGCGGAGTGCGCGCGCCGCTTGAGCCTGCGGAGCGCGCGCCTCAGTCCAGGGCGCAGCCGTCGGCGCCAGGCGTGGTCGCCTAGCGCGGCGGCCCGCGACGCGGCGCCGACAAGCGGCCCGGGTGCATCGCCATAGCCGGCAGTCTTCAACTCGGCGGCCATGACGCCGGCCGCGATGCTCAGGTACCGGTCACCGCGAACCTCCCGCCAGCGCCCGACGTCGCTCGGCCGTGGCGCCCTGAACAGCTTCTCGTGCACGCCGGCCTCACTCTCACTGGCCGTGATGATGTGGCCGGCGTCGTCGTGGGCGCTCAACATGCGGTACTCGAAGCCGACGCCGAGGAAGACGCACACGCGCTCCAACGTGGGGCGGGTGGCCAACACCAGGTCTTCGTAGGCGACGCTGAGGAAGCGCTCCTCGCCGAGCGCAGCCTGCGCCTCCTCGGCGGCCCTCACGCACCGCGACCAGTAGCGGCCGAGCTCGTGAGGAGTGTAGCCGCGGTCGCTCCAGCGCCGCTTGGCAAGGGACAGGTAGACGTCACGGCCGTCACGCACGACGTTGATGAAGTGCGCCTGCGGGAAGCAGCGATCGAGGTCGACAACGTGCTCGACGTACTCGGGCGTCTTGTCGCCCCAGAGCGCGTCGTCGGCGATGCCGGTCTCGAGCCGGAAGAGCCGGTCGCAGAAGGCGGCGAGCGTTACGGGCTCGGCGGCGGCCAGGCGAGCGCGAAGGTCGGGCGCGTCGACGTGCCAACCGTCCGTGAAGCGCTGGTGCTGCGTGACGATGCGCACGGCCCTGTCGAGCTCGGCCCCGCTAAGGCGGGCTTGCGGCCCGAACGCCGCGAACAGGTCGATGAGGAACCAGCTCTCACTTGGCACGGCGAGTCGCGAGTGGGCGTTCAGGTAGAGCCGTAACAAGGTGGTGCCCGATCGGTCGGCACCGACGATGAAGAACGGCGGCCGCCTGGCCAGGTCGGCCATGGCCGTCGGCGAGGTTACTTTGGCTGGCTCTGACACTTCGAGTGATGATAGGGGATGTTGGGGGCCGGGGGAACACGACTTCGGCGCATCATCTTGACGAATCGTGCATAACGCGGTATCTTTAAAGTTAAGGATGCGCCCATGGAGGCGCGTTTTTTCGTTTCACGCGGCCCTAGCTCGGTCCGCGCCCGCCCCGGCCAGTGGTCGCCATCGTCACGACGGCCAGCCGGACGATGCCCAACGCGGTGATGCCGTTGACGTCGCGATCGGGGTAGAACTCGGCGAAGCCCATCCCGACGACGGTCCCGCGCTCCTGCAGCCCCGTGAGCAGGTCAAGGCCGTGCCGGAACGACAGGCCGCCAGGGGACGCGGCACTGGTGCCTGGCATGACGGCTGGGTCGAAGCCGTCCACGTCGACGGTCACGTAGTAGCGTCCGCCCTCAGGGACTCGCGCCAGCACCGCTGCGATACCGTTCTCGACGACCTCCCTGGCCGTCACGATGTCGTTCCCGCGCGCCAGCGTGGCGTCGACGTCGGCGCGACGAGCGCTGCCCACCCCGCGGATCCCCACATGCACGATCTTCTCCACCCAGAGGAACTCCGCGGCGCGGCGCATGGGACTCGAGTAACCGTGCCTCTGTCCGTTCACCTCGTCACGGTAGTCGAGGTGAGCGTCGATCTGAACGACGGTCACGGGGCCGTGGTCGGCGAACGCCGCGATGGCCAGCGCGGGCGTCGAGTCGTCGCCTCCCAGAACTACGGGAACCGCGCCGCCAGCGAGGATCGCCTTCACCGTCGCGGTGGCACGGGCGGCGTTGCCGGGGATGTCGCTGGCGTCGGCCTTGACGTCCCCCACGTCGACGACCCGCACCGAGCGCGGCAACATCTCCCGGTCGCTGTCGAAGTCGTGATGCTCCCGGAAAGCGCCGTAACGCGACGAGCGCTCTCGCACCGCCTGCGGCGCCAAGGTGGCAGCGGAGGCGAGCCCGCGTATGTCGTAAGGAACTCCGAACGGGATGCCGACGATCGCGAAGCCGGCCTCGAGCCGAGACAGGTCCGTCTCGACGGTGCTGGCGAGGAAGCTGGCGCTGATGGGCGGGTCGGTTGAGGTCACTCTGTACCCCCGTCGCGTGGCTGCGGCTTAACAGTAGGCGTGATCTGTCCGCTCGATGGGATGCGCTGTTCGGGCGGTGTAGCGAAGGGCCACTTGCCGCCCAGCCGGCGTGTGAGGTCGGCGGTCTCGCTCGTGAGGTAGTCGGCGAACTCCTCCGCCCTGCTAAGCACGCGCTCGGTCGGCCCCGTGATGTTTATGGCCGCGATGATGACCCCCGTTCCATCGTAGACGGGGGCAGCAAGGGCCGTGACACCGACTTCCAGGGTGGTGGGAGCGAGGACCCACCCCGTAGCGTTGACGTTGCCGCTCATCGCAGCGCCGATCGCCGTGCCCACCTGGGGGACGGTCCGCCCCAACCAACTGTGCGCCCGAAGCGAGTAGGTGCTCAGCCTTTGATCCAGGTACAGCACGCCGCTTTCGCCGTCGGATACGCCAAGGTTTGTGGTCTCGCCGGTCGCGGCCGACAACCTCTCCAAGTGCTGGCCTGCCATCTCGACGAGTTCGATGCTTTCCTTGGCCGCCAGGCCGAGATGAAGGATTGCGGGGCCGTAGGTGTACGACCCGTCCTCGAGGCGGCTTAAGAACCCCTCGTCCTTCAGCGTTTGCACGATGCGTACGGCCGTGCTCGGCGCCAGCCCACTTGCCCGGGCGAGCTCGGCTAGCGTTGCCTTCGACCGGCCGGGCCCGAAGGACTTCAGCACCCGTAAGGCCCTCGCCACCGACCTCACGCCGCCTCCTTGGCTGACGGCATGCTCGCCGTCGTTTTCCCGGCCTACGGCGCGCTCACTGCTAGTTGACACGTTCCATCACGCGGTTGATAATACCTCCAGACGGAATACGACTTCAAGAATGGCAAGTTTCGGTTTCTCCGGCATCGCCGGGGGACCCGGCCGCTCGTTTCGGGAGGACATCATGAAGCATCTCGTACGCGTACTCGCACTCTTAGGCATTATGGGAATCTCGGGCGCAGCGCTAGCGCAGGCCGACCCGATAAGGATCGGCTTCTTCGCCCCGTTGACAGGCCCAGCGGCGGCGGATGGGGAATCCGCTCTGAACGGCGCCGAAGTGGCCGTGATGGCGCTCAACGAAGCGGGTGGGGTGCTCGGGCGGCCAATCGAACTGGTCGTCTATGACGACGCTTTCTCGCCGGACGAAGCGGCCAACGTCACACGACGCCTGATCGAGCAGGACGACGTCGTCGCCGTAATCTCGGGTTCGTACTCGTTCACTACCCGAGCCGGCGCCCCGATCGCTCAGCAGAACGGCGTGCCGTTCGTGGCCGCCTACGCCGTCCACCCAAGCATCACCGGGGTGGGCGAGTACGTGTTCCGCATGGGCACGTTGGCGACCACGCAGGGCGCGGCCGGCGCCGACCTCGTCGCAAACCGCCTCGGCCTGATGAGGGCTGCGGTCCTGATCGTCGACAACGATTTCGGCACCTCGCTGGCCGAGTCGTTTATTCGCCATTACGAACGCCTCGGTGGAGAGGTAGTCATGCAGGAGATGTACCCGCTCGGCGAGGCTGATTTCCGGCCCCTCATCAGCGGCATTAGGCGTGCCGATCCCGACGTCATATACGCGATCGGCTACTTCAACGAGGCCTCGTCGTTCGTGCGCCAGCTTCGTGAGTCTGGCATCGACACACAAGTAATCGGTCAAGAAGGGTTCGACTCCCCGACGTTCCTCGAACTCGCCGGCGACACCGCCGAGGGCGTCATCATCACGACTGAGCTGAACCGCGACTCGGAACGAGCGGTGGTGCAGGACTTCCTTGCTGCCTACCTCGAGCACGCTGGCCAACCCGCTGACGCCGTTTCCGCTACCAGTCACGATGCCGTGCTCCTCGTCGCCGAAGCTATCCGGTTGGCCGGTAGCACCGACCCGGTGGCGATGATCGAAGCGATGGCGGGCATCACCGACTTCCAGGCAGTATCGGGACCGATCCACGAATTCAGCGACACGCGTGACGCCGTTCGACCCGTCGCCATTCAGATCGTCGAAGGCGGGGAGTTCCACTTCTTTGATGAGATTGACGAACGAGAGCTCGAACTCGAGTGAGCAACGGCCCCGGCGGCGGCGACCGCCGAGCGCCGCGGGCGAAACGCGGGCCGGAGCTGCGTTGCCGTGGCTGGCGCCAGGAAGCGCTTCTGCGCATGCTCGAGAACGTGCTCGAGGTCGGGGAGCGCCCTGAAGATCTCGTCGTGTACGGCAGCTTCGGCAAAGCGGCGCGCGACTGGGGCAGCTTCGAAAGGACGGTGGAGGCGCTTCGGACCCTCGAGCTAAGCGAGACGCTGGTAATCCAGTCGGGCAAGCCGATCGGCGTGTTTCGAAGCCACGAGCGCGCACCGCTGGTGTTAATGGCTACGAGCAACCTCGTTGGCCGTTGGTGCACCGAGGAGCATTGGTACGAGCTGGAGGCCGCTGGTAAGACCATGTGGGGCGGCTACACCGCCGGCGACTGGCAGTACATCGGCTCCCAAGGGATCGTGCAGGGCACATTCCAGACGTTCGCGGCCGTCGCCCAAGAGCACTTCGGCGGATCGCTGGCGGGGCGCCTGGTCATCACTGCCGGCTTGGGCGGCATGGGCGGGGCGCAACCGCTCGCGATCACGATGGCCGGGGGCGTGGGCATCTGCGTCGAAGTCGACGCCAGTCGCATAGATAGGCGTCTCGACACCGGCTACTTGCAGCGCAGCACGGCAAGTGTGGACGAGGCGGTGGCCTGGGCCCGTGAGGCACTCGCCGCTGGTGAGCCGCTCTCCGTTGGCCTGCTCGGAAACGCGGCAGAAGTACTACCGCGGCTCGCCGCGATGGGAGTACGACCCGACGTCGTCACCGACCAAACCAGCGCCCACGATCTGCGGCAGGGTTACGTTCCGGCAGGCATGACCTTAGCCGAGTGGCGTCAGCTGCGCAATGCAGACCCGCAAGCTCTCAAGGACAGGGCCAGGCAGTCGATCGCCGAACACGTGCGCACAATGCTCCGTTGGCAGCGCGATGGCGCCGTGGCCTTCGAGTACGGCAACAACATCCGAGCTCAGGCCGCGGAGGCCGGGGTGGTCGATGCGTTCGAGATTCCGATGTTCGTGACCCGCTACATTCGTCCCCTGTTCTGCCGCGGACTGGGGCCGTTCAGGTGGGTCGCGGTCTCGGGCGAAGATAGCGACATCGACGTCATCGACGCGCTGGCACTCGAAGCCTTCCCCGACAACGAGCTGTTGCAGCGTTGGATACCAATGGCCAGGCGATTCGTGAGGAGCCAGGGACTGCCGGCTCGTATCGCGTGGCTGGCCCACGGCGAGAGGTCACGACTGGCGGGGATGGTTCACGAGGCCATCGCCCGCGGCGAGCTGACTGGGCCAATCGCATTCACCCGCGACCACCTCGACGTTGGCGGCGTTAGTCAGCCGTTGAGAGAGACTGAGGGGATGAAGGACGGAACTGACGCCGTGAGCGACTGGCCGCTTCTCAATGCCCTCCTCAACGCTGGCAACGGCGCCGACCTGGTCGCCATCCACGGCGGGGGCGGGGGTTACGCCGGCTACTACCAGAGCGCGGGATTGACCGTGGTCGCCGACGGTGTAGGAGATGTCGGCAGGATCGTCGACACGCTTGAGGCCGACACCGGCATAGGCATCCTCAGGTACGCGGACGCCGGCTATGAGGACGCTGCCGAGACAGCAAGGGTTAAGAACATCAGGAGCCTGCAGCCGGAGGTCAGCCTTGACTGACCTCTTGCTCACTGACATCGGTGAGCTGCTTACCTGCCGGTCGCCGCGAGGGTATCGCCGTGGCGAAGCCGAGCTCAACAGTCTAGAGGTGATCAGGGACGCCGCGATCGCGATTTCGGGCGGCGTGATCGTCGACGTTGGCCCAAGCGTAGAGCTCTCCCAACGGCATATCGCCGCCCGCGAACAGGTGAGCGCCGACGGTAAGGTCGTCACACCTGGCCTCGTCGACTGCCACTCACACCTACTGCACGGCGGCACACGCCACGAGGAGTATGAATCCCTGGTAGCCGGCACGCGTTCGCCCGCCAAGAACCTTGGCGGCGGTATCAGGTACACAGTCGCGCGTACCCGCGCAGCCAGCGACGAGCAGCTCCTCGAACAGGCGAGGGCGGACCTTGACCTCATGCTCGAACACGGGACCACGACACTTGAAGTCAAGACCGGCTACGGGTTGGACCGCGCTCACGAGCAGCGCTTCCTGCGCTTGCAAGCCGCATTGGAGCACGAGGTGCGGCTCGCCCGCACCTTCCTCGGTGCGCACGTCCTGCCGGACGAATACCGGGACGATCGCGGCGCTTACGTCGACTTGGTGGTCGGCCTCTTGCCGGAGGCCAGACAACATGCGGAGTTCTGCGACGTCTGTTGCGACCCCACCGCCTTCACCTACGAGGAGTGCCGGCGCGTCGCTGAGGAGGCTGTGGTCCTCGGCCTGAAACTGAAGGTCCACGCCGACCAGACCGGCTGGGCACGTGGCACCGAGCTGGCAGTCGACATGGGCGCGACCTCGGTCGACCACCTCGACTACGCCAGTGACGCCGCGATAGCCGCCCTCGCAAGCAGTGACTGCGTTGGTGTGCTCCTGCCCGCCGTCACCTTCCACATGTTGGAGATGACTCCGGTGCCCGAGGAGGGGCGCTGGATCGGTCCCAAGAAGCCCTTCATGCCAGAACTCGCCAGGCGCCTAGTAAAGGCGGGCGTCATCGTCGCACTGTCGTGCGATTACAACCCCGGCACGGCGCCCACGTTGAGCATGCAGACGACCATGCAGCTCGCATCGCGGCTATACCGGCTCAGTTACGCGGAGATCTGGCACCTATGCACCATCAATGCGGCCAAGGCGCTAGGCCTCGACAACATGGTCGGCAGCATCGAGGTCGGGAAGCGGGCCGACCTGGTGATGTGGGACGTCCCCCAGCACGGGCTAGTAATCAATCGCTTCGGAACTAACCATGTCGACACCGTCTTCAGTGACGGGCGCCTCGTCGTCATGGGCGGTAAGAGGACGGTGTTCGACGCGCTGCACAGCGCCAGATGATCGTCGCACTCGAAATCGCGGTCAACACGCTAACTCAAGGCTCGGTCTATGTGCTTACCGCCATCGGCCTGACGATGGTCTACGGCCTGCTCGGCATACTTCACGTGGCGCACGCCGCTGTCTATACGTTCGGCGCCTGGATCGGCTTGATCAGCTGGCAGGCGACAGGGTCGTTCTGGCTGGCTCTGCTCGCCGGTGGGGCCGCGTCGGGCATCGCGGGGATAGGCATCTTCGAAGCGGTCTACCGGCACATCGCCGACAGGCCCAAGCTCGTCCCGTTGATCGCCAGCGTGGGGATCCTAATCGTGGCAAGCGCTATCTTCGAGCAGCCGTTCATGATCGGCACCAGGCGCTTGCCTTTCCGGCCCGAGACCGGGCTACCGGCGATTGCGTCTGACCTCGTCTACATCGGCCCGACCGGCGTGGCGCTCATCATCGTGGCGTTTGTCGTGATCCTCGCTTTGTTCCTGATATTCCGGTACACGCGCCTCGGCCTCGACTGGCGGGCGCTAAGCATGGACGCGCAGATGGCCAACGCTCTCGGCATCCCGGCTCGCATGAGCATGAACCTAGCGTTCTTTGTCGGCTCCTTCCTCGCGGGCCTCGGAGGCGTGCTGGTCGCGGCCTACGAGGGGCGGGTGTTCGCCGCCATGGGCGACGTCGTCTCCTACAAG
>DASROV010000233.1:0-4131 GCA_035646755.1 Trueperaceae bacterium
GATCTGATCGTAAGACTGCGTAACCGCCGACGGATCGTCCGTCGCCGCGGTGAACGTTATCGCCGCGGTCAACGTCGTCTTGCCGTGGTCGACGTGACCGATAGTGCCGACGTTGACGTGCGGCTTCGTGCGCTCGAAAACTCCCTTAGCCATCTTCGTTTCTCTCCTTCAGGTTCCTATAAGTGCTTGAGCGCAGCTCAGCGCTTGACGAGCTCTTCTTGGATGTTGCGCGGCACCGGCTCGTAGTGGTCAAGCAACATGGTGAAAACGGCGCGACCCTGGGTGAGGCTGCGGAGGTCCGTGGCGTAACCGAACATCTCTGACAGCGGCACGTTGGCCGCGACGACTTGGGCGTTGGCGCGCGGTTCCATACCCTGGATCTGACCGCGGCGCGAGTTGAGGCTGCCGATGACGTCGCCCATGTAGGTGTCAGGCGTGACGACCTCGACGCGCATGATCGGCTCGAGCACGGTGGCCTGGCCCTTTTTCATGGCTTCGCGCACCGCCATCGAGGCAGCGATCTTGAACGACATCTCCGAGGAGTCGACTTCGTGGTACGAGCCGTCGTAGAGGCTGATCTTGATGTCGACGATCGGGAAGCCGAGAAGCGGCCCAGACTGCAGAGCCTCTTCGACGCCCTTCTGGACGGCGGGGATGAACTCCTTGGGCACGGTCCCGCCGACGACGGCGTTCTCGAACTCGGTGCCTTCGCCGCGGCCCTTCGGCTCGGCCTTGATCTTGACGTGGCCGTACTGACCACGGCCACCGGTCTGCCGGACGAACTTGCCCTCGACGTCGACGGATTTCATTATCGTCTCGCGGTAGGCGACCTGAGGGGCGCCGACGTGGGCGTTGACGCCGAACTCGCGCTTGAGGCGGTCGACGATGATCTCGAGGTGCAGCTCACCCATGCCCGAGATCTTGGTCTGGCCGGTCTCGGGGTCGGACTCGATACGGAAGGTCGGGTCCTCCTCGGCCAGCTTCAGGAGGCCGTTGGAGAGCTTGTCCTGGTCGGCCTTGGAGACGGGCTCGATGGCGACGGTGATGACTGGGTCGGGGATCTCGATCGACTCGAGCAGGATGGGGTGGTCGGGATCGGCCAGGGTGTCACCGGTAGTGGTGTCCTTCAGGCCGATGACGGCGCCCAGCTCGCCCGCTTCGATGCGTTCGATCTCTTCACGCGAGTTGGCGTGCATCTTAAGCAGCCGGCCGATGCGCTCGCGCTTGCCTTTGGAGACGTTGTAGACGTAGGTGCCGGCGACGAGCGCCCCCGAGTATACGCGCACGAACACCAGGCGGCCGACGTACGGGTCGGTGACGATCTTGAACGCCAGGGCCGAGGTCGAGGTGGTGACGTCGGCGGTGCGCACGTCGTTCTCACCGCTGTCGGGGAGGATGCCCTTGATGGGCGGCACGTCGAGCGGGCTCGGCAGGTAGTAGCCGACGGCGTCGAGCAGGCGCTGGACGCCCTTGTTCTTCAGCGCGGAGCCACACAGGACCGGGAACAGCTTGAGGTCGATCGTCGCCGCGCGGATACCGCCGCGGAGCGTGTCGACATCGATCTCCTCACCCTCGAGGAACAGCATCGCGACGGCGTCATCGGCGTCGGCAAGGCGTTCGATCATTAGGTTGCGCTTCTCTTCGGCGAGCGCCTGGAACTCGGCCGGGATGTCGGTGACCGTGACGTCTTGGCCGAGGTCGTCGTGGTAGAAGACCGCCCGCATCTCGACGAGGTCGATGACGCCCTTGAACTGGTCCTCGGCGCCCATCGGCCACTGCACAGGAAGGGCGACGGCCCCGAGGCGCTCTTTCATCGACTTGAGCACCAGCTCGAAGCTGGCGCCGGTCTTGTCCATCTTGTTCGCGAAGGCGATGCGCGGCACGTGGTACTTGTCGGCCTGCCGCCAGACCGTCTCGCTCTGTGGCTCGACCCCCTGGCTGGCGTCGAACACCGCGATAGCGCCGTCGAGCACGCGCATGCTGCGCTCGACCTCCATCGTGAAATCGACGTGCCCGGGGGTGTCGATGATGTTGATGCGGGTGTCGTGCCAGAAGCACTGGGTGACCGCTGACGTGATCGTGATGCCACGCTCGCGCTCCTGCTCCATCCAGTCCATTTGGGCGGCACCCTCGTGGGTCTCGCCCATCTTGTGAATGCGGCCGGCGAAGAACAGGATGCGCTCCGTGAGCGTCGTCTTGCCCGCGTCGATGTGCGCCGCGATGCCGATGTTTCTCGTGCGGCGGAGGTCGGTAATGATGGCTGTAGTCATGATTGCACTGTCGGGTCGGTACGGAGGTCACCCAAGAAGAGGGTCACCAACGGTAATGAGCGTAGGCGCGGTTCGCCTCCGCCATCCGTTCGACGTCCTCCTTCTTCTTCACGGCACCGCCACGACCGGCTGCTGCGTCAAGTAGCTCGCCGGCGACGCGCTCGACTGCCGTGCGCTCGGGGCGAGCGTCACAGGCGGCCACCAGCCAGCGCATGCTGAGCGAGTTGGCGCGCCGGGGGATCACCTCGATGGGGACCTGGTAGGTCGACCCGCCGACCCGGCGGCTACGCACTTCGATGCGCGGCTTGATGTTGTCGAGCGCCTGGCGGAACACCTTGAGGGGCTCCTGACCACTGCGCTCCTGGATGAGGCGGCACGCACCGTAGAAGATGCGGCTCGCGAGGTTCTTCTTGCCGTCACGCATGAGCTTGTTGATCAACGCGGTGACGGTGGTATCGGTGTAGACCAGGTCAGGCTGGAGCCTGCGGATCTCTGCGCGCCTTCTGCGTCCCATTTACTTACGCGCCCTTCGGCTTCTTGGTGCCGTACTTGCTGCGGCCCTTGTTGCGTTGTACGTAACGGCCGACGCCGACGCCTTGAGCGTCGAGCGCACCGCGCACGATGTGATAACGAACGCCCGGGAGGTCCTTGACTCGACCGCCGCGGATGAGCACTACCGAGTGCTCCTGGAGGTTGTGCTTCTCGCCTGGGATGTAAGCCGTTACCTCTTGACCGCCGGCGAGCCGTACGCGCGCGATCTTGCGGAGCGCGGAGTTCGGCTTCTTAGGGGTCTGGGTCTTGACCACCGTGCACACGCCACGACGCTGGGGCGACCCCTTGAGTGCGGGGGTCTTGCTCTTCTTCTCTAGCTTCCTTCGCCCCTTGCGGAGCAGCTGATTGACGGTCGGCAGAACGATCACTCCCTCTTTTTCGTCTCACGCCGGTCTGGCGCGAAAGCTATTGCCCGGAGGCCCAGCGGCCCCCTGCCAGGGCCGAAAACCTCAAGAACTACGGGTTACAAGAACCACACGTGGCATGACGTCGTTGGCGGCTTCAAGCGCTGCACACGACAAACTCGCCCCCGGACCCATCGCTGCGGGCCAGGGGCCAAACAAACCTACTGAGTATAGACACCCGGGTGCCATCAGCGCAAGGCCTGGGGCTGCAGAAACTCGCCGGTACACGGGAGAGCGGCGTACTTCCCTCACGGACGAATCATCACGTGGTCCTAGCCTTGCCGTACCAAGCGAGTTAGTAGCAGCGGAAGGGACGATGGTGGCCAAGGCGGCGCGGCAGGCAGCACGTGAGGGAGTCGACCCCGCGAACCTTACTGGGGCCGTGGAGGCGGAGCTGCCTGCTGCTCCGCGGCTTCAGCTGGCCAGCGCCGTCGACCGACCGCCACGGGGCGACGATTGGCTCCACGAGATCAAGTTCGACGGCTACCGCATGGCGGCTACCCTCGACGCCGGCGAGGTCCACCTCACCACGCGCAACCTGCTCGAGTGGACCGATCGCTTCACGGCCATTGCCGCAGCGGCAGCCCGCCTACCAGCGCGGAGCGCCGTGCTCGACGGCGAGATCGTCGCGCTCGGGGCCGACGGCCGCTCCGACTTCGGGGCGCTGCAGCGCTGGCTCGGCGTCACGCCGGACGGCGGCGCCGAGCGCGGGGAGAGCAAGAGGACCGTGGTCGTCTACCAGCTCTTCGACCTGCTCTTCCTCGACGGCTACGACCTGCGCGGGGTCGCCCTCGAGCAGCGCAAGACGGCCCTCGCCGACCTGCTCGGCTCGGCGGAGGGCTTTGCGAAGGGCGCGGCGAAAAGTTCGCCGAAGGGCTCGGCGAACTTTTCGCCGCGCCCTTCGC
>DASROV010000234.1:0-3014 GCA_035646755.1 Trueperaceae bacterium
GGGGGATCGGGCACCCATCTGCTTCTGCTGTCGGATCGCCGAACCGACCGTCCCGGCTAGCCTCACCCAGGCGGTGGGAGCGGCGAGACCCGCATGAGTGCCAGCACCTCCCTCGAGCGGCGGCGCCGACGCGGGTTCTCACTGGCTCAACGCGAGACCGTTTGGGCCTACGTCTTCCTCGCCGTTCCGCTGTTCTTCTTCGCCGCCGTGCGCTTCTGGCCGGCGATCCAGTCGCTCAAGTTGTCGCTCTTTTCCTGGCACGTAGATCCCGCCAACCGGGAGTTCATCGGCCTTGCCTACTACCGTGAGCTACTGGCGAGCCCAGTGTTCCACCAGGCGTTGACGAACACCCTCATCTACGCCGCCGTGACCGTGCCCGCGTCTATCGTCCTCGGATTGGCGATAGCCTCGCTGCTCCAGTCGATCACGCGTGGCCGCAGCTGGTACCGCGCGATCTACTTCGCGCCGTACATCACGCCGGCCGTGGCCGTGGCCTGGGTGTGGGGGTGGATGTACAACCAGAACTTCGGCCTGTTCAACCGCCTCATCATCGGCTGGTGGGAGTTCGCCGAGAGCATCGGCGCGCAGTGGCTCATCGTTCAACCGCAAGCTTTCCTACGTAACCCGGACACTGCGATCTACGCCGTTTCGGTTGTGATCATCTGGCAGCAGTTGGGCTTCCAGGTGGTCATCTTCCTGGCCGGGCTGCAAGGCATTCCCCGCTCGTACTACGAAGCGGCCGAGATCGACGGCGCCAGCCCGTGGCAGCTGTTCCGCTTCATCACTATCCCACTGCTCAACCCGGTGCTCGTCTTCGCCGTCATCATCACTTCCATCACCGCCTTGCAGCTCTTCGACCAGATCGTAAACATCAACTTCACCGACCAGGGCGGACCGCTCAACCGCACGCTCTCGCTGGCGCTCTACATGTACCAGGAGGCGTTCGGACGGGCGCGCGTCGGCTACGCCGCAGCCGTTACCGTCGTGATGTTCGTCATCATCCTGATCGTCACCCTTGTCCAGCTGCGCCTAACCCAGCGCCGGTGGGAGCACTGATGCTGGCCTCCGAGACGCAGGTACGCTCGGGCCTGCGGCGCGCCGAGCGAAGCGAGCCCGGCGTGCGCCGGCACAACCGCCTAGTAACGATCTCGTACCTGGTGCTCACCATCGGCGCGCTGTTCATGGTCGTCCCGTTCGTGTGGATGCTGCTCAGCTCCTTCAAGGACGCTCGCGAGGTGCTCGCCCCGGGGATCCTGCCCGATAGGTTCACGCTCGCCAACTACGTCGAGGTGCTGACGCGGACGTCGTTCCCGCGCTGGTTCCTCAACAGCCTCATCGTGGCTGTGGGGACCACGTCGTCGGTGCTGTTGCTGTGCTCGTTGGTGGGCTACGTGTTGGCAACTCTTCGCTTTCCCGGCAAGAACCTGATCTTCATCCTCATCCTCTCGACCCTGATGATCCCAACCGAGATGCTGGTCATACCTTGGTACGTCATCTCCGGCCAGTTCGGCTGGATCAACACCTACTGGGGCCTGATCTTCCCAGGCCTCATCCCGGGCTTCGGCGTGTTCCTGATGCGTCAGTTCTTCCAGACGCTGCCCCGCGACCTGTTCGACGCAGCGCGCATCGACGGCGTCTCCGAACCAGGCATCTTCTTTCGCATCGCCCTACCGCTGGTGGGGCCCGGCTTGGCGGCGCTCGGGATCTTCTCGTTCATTGGCAACTGGAACGCCTACCTATGGCCACTCATCGCAGGTCAGTCACCGGACATGCGCACGGTTCCCGTGGGCATCTCGCTCTTCTCGGGTGAGGCCGGCGCCGCCTGGCACCTGATCATGGCCTCATCCTCGCTCGCGATAATCCCGGTGCTTCTGGTGTTCGTCCTGCTCCAGCGCCAGATAATCGAAGGCGTGGTGCTTACCGGCATCAAGGGCTAGCAACGCCGCTAGCTGGCACGTGCCAGCCAATCGTCCACTAACCGGCACATCTCCGCTGTCACCACCGCCACGATCTGCTCCCCCTTGGGGACGTCGATGGCTGAGACCGCGCCGTGATAGCCCTTGAACCCTGCGGGCGCTTGGCCCTCTCCCACGACCTGTGCCGCCTGGCGCCACCATGGCGCCTCGTACGGCACGTCGTGCGTCGTGTCCGCCGGTACCTTCACGCCCGCGCGTTCGAAGGCGGCCACCGTCGAGATCTCGAGCGGCCCCCCATGCCCATGCCCGTCAGCGTCGGGGAACAGTCCCCGCGGAGCCAGCTTCCACCAGTTGCACAACAAGACGGAGACGCCTTCCGCGGCCTCGCTCACGTTCTCAGCAGCCAGGCGCAGGGCGTACTGGTTTTCACTGTGGCCGTTCATGACCACCAGTCTGCGGGTACCGGCCGCAACGATGCCGTGCATGACCGCGGTCAGGTAGCTCAAGAACACGTCGGGTGCGACCGACACGCCAGGTCCGAAGGCGCGCGTCAGGCGAGGAACGAAGCTGTAGGCCACGGCCGGATAAACCAGGCCGTCACGCTCCTGCGCCAAACGCCGCGCGAAGCCCACCGCCAACGTCGTATCGGTGCCGAAGGGCGCGGCAGGACCGTGATACTCGATGCTGCCTACCGGCAGGATGCCGAACGGCGCGGTAGCGAGCCTCTCGGCATCCACGCCGCCCAGGGTCAGGACCTCAGTAGTCGCGCTGGCCACCTCTCGAGCTCAACCGCTTATTGGTGCCGCGCCGGCGCGCAGCCTCGTGGTGGCCAGGTCGAACGCCGCATCACGCGCCTGCAGCGCCTCTTCAGCGGCGGCCAAGCGGTGGCCGGCTGCGGCGAGCTGCGTTGCCATGGCTGTCTTGGCCGGCATCCCCAAACCGTCCCGCCGTGACACGAACGCCAAGGGGTCGAGTGCGGCGGAGATCGTCTCGGCGCTCAGCGCCGGTCCGCCGCAGGCTACGAGGTCGTCTGGGGTCGCCGTCGTCAGGGGTCGACCCTCGGCCTGAAACTTGGACACCAGGGCCGCCACCAACTTG
>DASROV010000235.1:0-9675 GCA_035646755.1 Trueperaceae bacterium
CTGCCCGCCATCGCCGCTCCGCCTGATGAGCGGCGATGGCGGGCAGTAGCTCGTTGGCTATCCGCTCCAGCCCGAGCGCCCCACGCAACAGCTCACGCACGGGCGCGAGAGCCGCCCCCACCGCCGCCAGACGCGCCTTGCCATCGTCGTACAGCGCTAGGTAGCGCTGCAGGTCGGCTTCCGCTTTGGGGTCGCCGGGGTCGAGGGGGTCGGCGGCGGCCAGGCCGATCTCGACGAGCCTCACCCCCGCACGGCGGGCCCAAGGGACCACCGTGTGAGGCAGCGCCACCTCGTCGGTGTCTTGCCACAACGGGTCGGCGAGTGCTCCCGCCGCCAGCGGGGCGAGCGCGACGACGTCGGGTGTGAACGCCTCGACGATCGCGCGCACGTGCACGACCGTATAGCGTGGCCAGCGCGCGTGAAACGGCCCTACGAGCGGCACGATGGTCACCTGGGTCGTGACAGCGGGGCGTGGATGTGCGAGGCTCCCCATGCCCCCATGCTACGTGGCACGGTAATCTGTCGAAGCGTCCGTGCCGCCGTCGTGCGCCACAGCAGGGGCCGCTGGGAGGACCTTCGACGATGTACCGAACCGAGCGACAACCGGCATGGCAGCGCGATATCACTTGGGTGAGCGGCGTGTTGCTCGCACTCGCCGTCATGGCCGGAACGCTGTTGTTCACGCAAGTTCAACTGGCCTCGCCCGAGCGGGGTGTAGACGTCATCCGCGGGATACTGCAGCTGACCCTGCAGCCAGGAGGCAGCGCCAGCGCCGAGCTCGGCGTGCGGGCGGGCAGCTCCTACCAGGCAGGGCAGCCGCTCACGCTGTTGCCGGGCGTCGGGGTCTTCGCTGACCCGACTGAGGTGCCGACCTTCACCGTCGACGCCGCCATCGGGCGCATCGCCGGCGTGCTCACCGGCCAGCTGATCGCCGGTGGCAGCCAGTCGATGCTCACCACCGTTAGTGATCCCGTCTTGAGAGAGCAGTTGGAAGCGGCCGTCAACGGCCCCATCGACTCGCTTGTGCGTGGCTCGCTCGAGTCGGAGATGCTACCGGCCGGTCTCGACGACGGCACCAGGCTGGCCGACTGGGAAGCTCAGGCAGCCGGCGACCCCGGTGAGCCGGTCCAACCGGTGGTTGGCGTGTTCGTCTACGAGTCGCCCACCGCCGTGGCGCGCATGACGGCCCGCGAGATCGGCGTCAACGTCATCGGGCAACTCAGCGATACGGTGATGGCCGAAGGGCTCGACGCGGCGCTCGCACTCGTCACCAACTCGAACCTCAGGGCGCGCCTCAACGCCGGCGTCAACTCGCGAGCCAGGGCCGAGATTCACGGTCTGCTCGTCGCGCTGCTGCTCGGCCGGAGCACCGAGATCGCGGGTCGCCTTGACGAGGCGGCCCGGGTGCTGGCCGGCGACGAGACCGAGTCAGACGCGCTTAGTGGGCTGCTCCCGGCATCCCAGCTCGCCGGGCTCAGTCCGGAGGAGGCAGACGCCGCCGTGCTCGACGCGCTCGCCGAGAGGGCCTACGACGGCGGCAGCACGCTCGCCGCCGCGCAGCTCACCAATCCCGAGCAGGGCGAGAGGGTCCGCGGGGTCGCGCCGCTCATCGACGCGTTCACGGCCCAGGCGCGCACGCGCTACACCACCTGGCTGATCCTCACCGGCGTCCTCGCCGTGCTGCTTCTTGGCCTCGTCATCGGTTTCTCTCGTGGCCTCATGCGCCTGTCGAACGCCGGCATCGCCATCGTGCTCGGCGCCGCTGCCGGCGCCTTCCTCTTCGACCGCGCCAGGCGCCTGCTACCCGAGGACGCCGCGCTGCCTGCCGGGCCGTTGGTCCAAGGCGTGTTCTCAGCGTTGTCGGGCACGCTCGCCTACATCGTGACGGCGCTGCCTGGCGACGTGGTGGCGCTCGCGCTGCGCAACCACCTGGTGCTCCTGCTCATCGGAGCCTCACTTATCCTGCTGGCGCTGGTGCTGTGGCTGCTGCGTGGCGTGCGGCCGCGCCGGCGCTCCTTCCTCTGAGCGAACTGGACGCCGGGAGGCGCCGCGCCCGGCGTCAGCGAGCGGCGGCGCCCCGCGCGAACTGCTCGAGTGCGCCCCCGGCCGGCGCCAACCCCACCAATTGCCCGTACTCGATAGTCACCGTGAACGCGCCCTGCACGTATGGGCCCATGGCGTAAGGCGCGAAGTGGAAGGTAAGCCCGGTGGGGCTGAGGGTGAACGTCGCCAGGTCGGCCTCGGTCAGCTCGCTCACCTGCCCCTGGGTTACCCAAGCGGCCTCCTGGCTCGCGAGGTCGGCGAGGATGAGCGGCGTCAACCGTGCCAACCAGCTCGAGTCGGCGCGGAACAGGTCCCCTACGTCGAGCGCGGTGGCGCCCGACGGCCGCATCTCGAAGAGGTACGACTCGTAGAACGTGTTCGGATGGGCGCCGCCGGTGTAGGTGTAGATGGAGTTGAGCATGCTCAGGTAGGACGCCGCCAGTCCCTCGATGGTCACGTACTCCTCGAGCTCCCAGGCCCAGCCAAGGATGCCGTCAGCGGCGTACTTCCGCCCCTCGGTGACGAACTTCTCGAGCCGTTCCCTGCCGGCGTCCTCGAGCCAGCCGCTCAACATCTCACCGCCCCGTCTTAGGTGAGGGGAGGTGTACGCGGCGTGTATGCGCCCCTGGCCGAACTCCCAGGTCGAGAACTGCGCGAAGCGGTGCAGTTCGGCGTTGATCACCGAGCCCGGCTCCGCAGCGAATGCCAATGCGCCCTTTATCAGCCTGCCCTCGGAACCGAACGCCATGTCACGGTGACCGGCGAAAGTGGCCACCAGCGCGTGCCCGGCGGCCGCCGTGGTGCTCTGACCGGCGGGACCGCCTGACATCACCAAGCTGTGCGCAAGGTCGGCCTGCCAAGCGGACGAGGTCACGCCGACCTCGTTGAACGTCAGCCGCAACTCGGTGCTGTCCTGCAGCGAGCCGGTCCCGGCCACGACCAGACCTCGGCGTGGCAGCAGCAAGCGCCCATAGGCGAAACCGTCGTCGTAGAACGTCAGGTCGAGGATAAGGGGTTCGTTGCCAGCGCCCGCGAGCCCGAAGGCCCCTGCGGGTGTTGCCGGCGCCGGCGCGGCGGCGGGCGCGCCCCCGCCAGCTGGGGCCGCGCTGCTGGTGGCGACGTTCAGGGCGGCGCCCACGTAGACGGCTCGTGAGGCCCGCGGGAACTGCGCGAAGGCGGGCGTCGCGAGCGATGCCAGCAAGGCCATGGCGAACGCAAGACGTGCGGTGCGAGCGAGCTTCGTCATGCCCCCATAGTAGGAGACGCTCCATGGACGCGGTGCTACGCTGGCGCCGATGAGGGACGAAACCGCGAAGATCACCGTTGTCGGCGCCGGCATGGCGGGCAGCGAGGCGGCGTTGGCCGCCGCCGCCCTCGGCGTGGCAGTCGACCTGCACGAGATGCGGCCCGTGAAGCTCACGCCGGCGCATACCACCGGCGAGTTCGCCGAGATGGTGTGTTCCAACAGCTTCGGTGGTGAGGCCAGGAGCAACGCCAAGGGCCTGCTGCAGGCCGAGATGACCGCGGCGGGGGGCGTGGTCATGGGCTCCGCCCTTGCCAACCGCGTACCGGCGGGGGGCGCGCTGGCCGTCGACCGCGAGGCGTTCAGCCGCGCGGTCACAGCGGCGGTGTCGGCGCAACCGTGGATCACCGTCCACACCGGCGAGTTGACAGCCGTTCCCGACGGCATCGTGGTGCTGGCCACCGGTCCGCTCACCAGCGACGCGCTGGCGGCGGCCGTGATCGAGGCCGTCGGCTCCGACTTCCTCGGCTTCTACGACGCCGCCGCCCCGGTGATAGCAGCCGATTCCATCGACATGGACATCGCTTACCGCGGCGGGCGCTACCAACAGGCGGCCGACTACATCAACCTGCCGTTCAGCCCCGAGCAGTACGAGCGCTTCTATCAGGCGCTCAGCGAGGCCAGGGCGCACACCCCGCACGAGTGGGAGAAGCTCGAGTTCTTCGAGGGTTGCATGCCGATAGAGGAGCTGGCGCGGCGCGGCCGCGACACTCCTCGCTTCGGGCCGCTCAAGCCGGTCGGCCTCGAGGACCCAAGGTCGGGCGAGCGACCGTACGCGGTCGCGCAGCTACGACAAGAGGACGCCGCCGGCCGCATGTGGTCGCTCGTCGGCTTCCAGACCGGCCTCAAGTGGGGAGACCAGAAGGCGGTAGTGCAGCTCATTCCCGGGCTCGAGCAGGCCGAGATCGTTCGTTATGGGGTCATGCACCGCAACACCTACCTCAACGCCCCCGCGTTGCTCGCGCCCGACCTGTCCTTCCGCGACCACGCCAGGCTGTTCACGGCGGGCGTGCTGGCCGGCACCGAGGGCTACCTCGAGTCGTCCGCCACCGGCTGGCTGGCGGGCACCAACGCCGCTAGGCGCGCCCTCGGGCTCAAGACCGTGGTGCCGCCCGAGCAGTGCATGCTAGGCGGCCTGGTGCGTTACCTCTCCTCGGCCAACCCCGAGGGGTTCCAGCCGATGAACGCCAACTGGGGCCTGGTTCCTTACATCGAGAAGCGCAAGGGCATGGGCAAACGCGAGCGCCGCGAGGAGATGTTCGACCGCGGCCTGCGCTCGTTCACCGCCTGGCTGCAGGAGGCGAGCGCGACGACGCGCCCCGAAGCGGTGGAGGTCACCAGTTGAGCGGGCGCGTCATCGACCTGCGCAGCGACACCGTCACCCGACCAACGCCCGCCATGCGCCGGGCCATGGCCGAGGCCGAGGTAGGCGACGACGTCTACGGCGAGGACGCCAGCGTCAACCGGCTGCAGGGGCGCGTGGCCGAGCTCACCGGCTTCGAGGCCGGCCTGTTCGTGCCGAGCGGCACGATGAGCAACCAGATCGCGCTGGCCGTTCACATGCCACGTGGGCACGAGGTCATCTGCCCCGACGGCGCTCACATCTACGAGTACGAGCCGGGCTCGATGGCGCTCATCTCCTCGGCGTTGCCGCGCTTGGTGAGCGCCCCTGGCGGCGTGCCACGAGCCGAGGACGTCGAGGCCGCCATCCACGGCCGGGGCCACCAGGCCCCGACCGGCTTGATCTCGCTCGAGAACACCCACAACGCCGCAGGGGGCACCGTCGTTGGGCTCCAGGCCACCGCCGCCATCCAAGCGGTAGCTCGCCGCCACGGGCTGCCGATCCACCTCGACGGCGCGCGCGCGTTCAACGCGGCGGTGGCGCTCGGCGTGGACATCGCTGCGGTGTGCGCGGGCTTCGACAGCGTCTCCATCTGCCTTAGCAAGGGCCTTGGCGCCCCGGTCGGCAGTGTGCTACTTGGCAGCGAAGCGTTCGTCGCCGAGGCTCACCGCTACCGCAAGCTCCTCGGCGGTGGCATGCGGCAGGCGGGCGTGCTGGCCGCCGCCGGCAGCGTGGCCCTCGAGACCATGCCCGCGCTGCTCGGCGATGACCACGCCCGCGCCCGCCGGCTGGCCGAGGGGCTCGCCGGTCTGCCTGGCGTGCAGCTCGACCTCGCGAGCGTGCAGACCAACATCGTCTCCTTGGAGGTCGCCGACGCCGCAGCGCTGGCCGCCAACTGCGCGGCGGCCGGCATCGCCTTCAACGCGCTTGGCGCCAGGAAGGTGCGGTTGGTCACTCACCACCAGGTCGACGACGCTGACATCGACCGCGCGCTTACGGTCATCGGCGCCGCGTTGCGAGCGGCCGGTACCGCGCAGGGCGCAACGACCGTAGACGACGGGCCGCGAGAGACCACCGCTGCGTGAGCCGTGCGGCACGGCGGGTGCGCCGAGCTCACCAAGGGAGCCTCGGAAGCGAGGCCTTCCTGCTAGCCTATCCAGCCGGGCACACGCTAAGCCCGGCGATGCACAAGGCCGCGTTCGATCACCTCGGCATCCGGGCCAGCTATCGGGCGCTCGAGGTCGCCCCGTCCGCGCTGAGCGAGGCGGTTGCCCGCTTCAGGACCTCGGACTCCTTCCTCGGCGCGAACGTCACAGTGCCGCACAAGCGCGCCGTCATGAGCCTGCTAGACGAGGTCTCTGTCGAGGCCATGAGCATCGGCGCCGTCAACACCATCGTCAGCAAAGATGGGCGCCTGCTAGGCAGCAACACCGACGCGGTCGGCTTCGCGCGGGCCGTCGAGGAGCTATCGCCGGCGACCGGCGCTGATCGCGGCTCGACCGCGGATCGCGCGCTGACCCGCGGCGCCGGCGGTTCGGGCCCAGCCCGCGCACTGATACTCGGTGCCGGTGGCTCGGCGCGGGCCGTGGCGTGGGCGCTGCTTCGCGCCGGAACGGTCGTCGGGGTGCATGCCCGCCGGCAGGAGGCCGCCGTCGACCTCGTCGCGGAACTAGACGCTGGCGCCGCCGCGCCCGGTGCGCTAGTGGCGGTGAACGCCGCGGACGTCGCGACCTGGCTCAGCGGCTGCGAGTTGCTTGTCAACTGCACTACCGTCGGCATGGCGGGAGGCAACGCGCCGCAGTCGCTAGCCTCGCCAGAGCCGCTGTCGCTGCTAAGGCGCGAAGCGGCGGTGATGGACCTCGTCTACCGACCCCCGCAAACGCCGCTGTTGCGCGAAGCCGAACGGCTGGGGCTTGGGCACCTCAACGGCCTGTCGATGCTGGTCTGGCAGGGCGCCGCGTCGTTCGAGACCTGGACGGGGCAGCGGGCCCCCGTAGAGGTGATGAGGCGCGCGGCGGAGGCGGCGCTGCGCTGAGCAGATCGGCCGCCAAGAGAGACGCTGGCGCGCCGAAGGCGCTGTTACACTCGCCCTCGTGCGCATCGCGGTGATAGCCGACGTTCACGGCAACCTGCCAGCCCTCGACGCGGTGCTAGCCGACGTCGCCGACCAGAGGGTAGACGGGCTCGTCGTCAACGGTGACCTGGCCAATCGCGGCCCCGACACGGTGGCGGTGTTCGCCAGGCTCGAAACGGCGCTTGCCTGCGCCACTCTCGGCAACCACGACGACCTCATGCTTATGTGGGCCGGACGACGAGGCCCCCGCAGTGAGCCGTGGTTCGACGACCCGTTCTGGGGCACCGTCGGGTGGTCAGCCGGCGAACTCCAGCGCGCCGGGCGGCTCGACGTCATCGAGTCCTTGCCTATGACCCTCGCCATCGACCTTCCCGGCGCGCCCAAACTGCTGTTCTCGCACGGCAGCCCCCGTCACTACCGAGAGGGCTACGGCACCGACCTCACGCCGGAACTCATCTCGGAGATCACCGAGGCGCACCCTGCCGACGTCCTCATCGGCTCTCA
Organism: Trueperaceae bacterium; assembly: GCA_035646755.1. GTDB lineage: Bacteria > Deinococcota > Deinococci > Deinococcales > Trueperaceae > DASRWD01. The sequence goes on from DASROV010000235.1 coordinate 7,267, forward strand.
CACTCATCGCCCGTACCTGACCAGCTGGGGGCGCTACACCGTCATCAACACCGGCGCGGTCGGGGCGCCGTTCAACGGTGACCGGCGCGCCCACTACCTCATCCTCGAATTGACAGCAGGCGGTTGGCAGCCGGAGTTCCGGCGGGTGCCGTACGACGTCGACGCCGCCCTCGAGCGCTTCGAGTCCTCAGGAATGCTCGAGGCAGGCGGCCTCAGCGCCAAGATTTTCCGTGAGGAGATCGTCCACGCCCGCTCTTTCCTGGTGCCGTTCCTCATGTGGTGCGAGACCGACGGACGCCACAAGAGCGGCGACGCCTGGAACGAGTTCAAGCGGCGCTTCGAGGCGCGGTTCCGGCCGCCCGAGGTATCGCCCTTCGTCTCTTCGTCACCGACACCGTGACGCTCGAGCGCCACAAGCATCCGCGCGACGCCAAGCGGATGCTCCAGGCCGTTCGCGGCGTATGTCCTAACTGCGGCAAGGGGCGGATCTTCCGGGGCATCTGGGCCGTGCGCGAGACCTGCGAGTCGTGCGGCGTGCGCTTCGAGCGTGACGCGGGCGCCTGGCTCGGCGCGCTAGTCATCGCCTACGCCGCCGGCATCGTGTCCGTGCTCGTCGTAGCGGCCGTTACCATCGTGCTGTGGGGTCTCTACCAAAGCCTGGAATGGGTGCTCATCGGGACGGGTACGTTGACGATCCTGCTGCTCTACCGGCCGATAAAAGGGTTCTGGATCTGGAGCCTATGGGCGGCCGGGGTCGTCGTCAGGGACGACGAGGTAGTCGACCCTGGAGGCCCGCGCCGGCCGCGCGAAGGCGACCTTTAGGGAACCTCCGCCCGCCGCGCGCGAGCCGCCTGACGACGGCTGAGAAGCAGCAGGACCGAGATGCCGGTGAAGGCGGTTAACGACAGCACCGGGATCGAGATGAAACCGAGCCAGTTTATGTACTGCGTCGAGCACGGCACGCCGCTCTGACAGAGCGCCGCGGCGCCGAAACCCTCGATCTTCTGCTCAAGCAGGTGATAGAGGGCCACGAACATGCCAAGTAGTGAGAGCGGCAGGCTGTAGGCGAACGCGCGTTCGTCCTGCCGGTACGTCGTCACGCCGAGGATGAGGACGAGGGGGTACATAAGGATCCGCTGGTACCAGCACAGCACGCACGGCACGAACATGCGCACCTCGCTGAAGTAGAGACTGCCGAGCGTGGCCAGGATAGCCAACAGCCACGCCGGGTACAGCAGCCCGAGCCTCATTCAGCGGCGGCGTCTTGTATGGCGCTGCGCAGGTTGGCCAAGGTCGGGTTGGCCACCAGTTCACCGTTGACGAGCACAGCGGGCGTGCCGGTGAGGCCTAGCTCGCGCGCGGCGGCTATGTCGGCGTCCACGGCCTGGGCGGTCTGCGTATCGTCGACGCAGGTGCGCAGGCTCTCGGCGTCAAGTGCCGGCACGTACTGCAGTGCCAGCTCGATCGCCCTATCGGTGGTGCTGAGGGTCCTCTGCGAGCGGAGGAGGATCGGCTCGATCGTTATGAAGCCGTCGTTACCCTGCTGCTGGACGCACTCACCGACGATGGCCATGGCACGTGAGCGCACCGGGTCGACCACCGGGAAGTTGTAGAAGTAGATCGCCGCCGTGCCGTCTTCCACGAACTCGCGCTTGAGCACCGGCGTTACCGTGTCGGAGAACGTCGCGCAGTGCGGACAGAGGAAGTCGAAGAACACGGCGACCTTCACCGGCGCGTCGCGGGAACCGGCGACCGGTTGCGCCTCGTAATCGAGTGAGGCCGCGACGGCCGTGCCGCCACCGCCGCCGCCCAAGCGGGGGATGATGATGGCGGCCGCTAGGATTAGCGCAACCACGACTACGGTGCCGATGGTCATAAGTTGGGACTGCTTCATGGCGACAAGTCTAACCGCCGTCGAGAAGGCGGCTAGCATGGTTCATGGCACGACCACGAGTTCCCGAGCATTTCGCAGCTTTCAGAGTCGCGCTGGTTGGCGACACGGTCGAGCGGGCAACGCAGACCGTGCCGGCCAGCGTCCTCCCCGACCACGACGTCACCGTCGCCGTCGCCTACTCGTCGCTCAACTACAAGGACGCGCTGTCGGCAAGCGGTAACCGCGGCGTGAGCCGCTACTACCCTCATACGCCCGGCATCGACGCCGCCGGCACCGTGATCGCCTCGCGTGACCCGCGGTTCGAGGCGGGCGACGCCGTGCTGTGCACCGGCTTCGACCTCGGCATGAACACACCGGGTGGCTGGAGCGAGTACATACGGGTGCCGGCAGACTGGCTGGTGCCGCTGCCCGCCGGCCTCGACCTTCGCGCGGCGATGGCGCTCGGCACCGCCGGGGTGACTGCGGCACTGGCGATCGACCGCCTCGAGAGCGTCGGCGTAGGTCCGGAGTCCGGG
>DASROV010000236.1:0-6170 GCA_035646755.1 Trueperaceae bacterium
GATCTGATCGTAAGACTGCGTAACCGCCGACGGATCGTCCGTCGCCGCGGTGAACGTTATCGCCGCGGTCAACGTCGTCTTGCCGTGGTCGACGTGACCGATAGTGCCGACGTTGACGTGCGGCTTCGTGCGCTCGAAAACACCCTTTGCCATGGTTCAAATCCCTTCGTGCTTGCCGGCCTTCGTTGGCCCTCGCCGTTCCGGCACTGTGGCGCACGGACCGCTTCGCCCCAAGCGAGGCAATAACGACGCGGTCCGGCGCCTTGTTCCGAATTTGGAGCTCGTGGACGGGATTGAACCGTCGACCTCTCCCTTACCAAGGGAGTGCTCTACCACTGAGCTACACGAGCCTGCCTCTGGAGCGGGAGACGGGATTCGAACCCGCGACATTCAGCTTGGGAAGCTGACGCTCTACCAACTGAGCTACTCCCGCTTGTGGGGAACGCTGCTGCACGTTAGCGCGTAGGCGTTCCCCCAGGGCCTTGGTGCGGCCGGCCAAGCGTCTGGTGGGCAGGGCTGGATTCGAACCAGCGTAGGCGTAAGCCAACGGATTTACAGTCCGTCCCCTTTAACCACTCGGGCACCTACCCATGCCCCACGCATCCTCGCCGAATAAGCGCATAGCGTGGAGCCACCCATCGGAATCGAACCGACAACCTTCCGATTACAAATCGGATGCTCTACCGATTGAGCTAGGGTGGCAGCCGAGCCGCAGACCCGAAGAGATAAAATAGCACGTCGTTTCGAACAGTGTCAAGCGCGTCCAGGACGTCGTTCTTGGCCGCTCGACGGCTGCCCGTGCCGTTTGGCGACGTTGCTACACGCTAAGGCGGTGCGCGCCCTGCTAGGATGACGCATCTGGAGGCGCGTCAATGCCCAAGATCGGGTCCATCGGTATCCCCGAACTGCTGATAATCCTGGTTGTGGTTCTGCTCATCTTCGGTCCCCGTCGTCTGCCCGACATGGCGAAGGGCCTAGGTCAATCGGTACGTGAGTTCCGCCGCGGGCTCCGCGACATGCGCAAGGAGTTCGACGACGAGTCAGGCGAAGCCAAGAACGGCAACGCCGACCCTGACACCGCGCCGCCAGCCGACGCTGCCAAGGTGTCTGCCGCCACCGTCTCACAGGCTGGCAACCCGACAGCTACCGTCGCCCCGAACGGAGCCGCCACGCCGGCCGCGGACGTCGACCCCGACGTTGCCACCAGCGACGAGAACCTCGGCCGGAAGGCCTGACGGCGCGCCAAACGACACGTAGAGTAGCGTAGGGCACGATGTCGCTCACACAACGACGCTCACCGATGTCGCTCACCCAATGACGCTCACCGAATGACGCTCATCGAGCACCTTGAGGAGCTTCGCAAGCGACTCTTCATCGCGTTCGTGGCGTGGCTGGTCGGCTCCGGCGTGGCGTTCGCTTTCCGCTTCACGATCCTCGACTGGCTCAAAGAGCCTCTGCCGCCGACGATGACGCTCAACTTCTTCAGCGTCCTCGAGCCGTTCACGGTGTCGATGCAGATCGCGGCCTTCTTCGGGTTGGTGTTGGCCGCCCCCGTCGTCCTCGGTCAGGTCTGGGGCTTCCTTGCGCCCGGCCTCTACCGCGAGGAGCGCCGCTACGCCGTCCCGTTCATCCTCTTCTCCGTCGTGGCCTTCCTCGCCGGGGTGGCGTTCGCATACTACGTCGTGCTGCCGTTCACGATCCCGATCCTGCTCGGCTTCCTCGGCAGTGAGGCGCAGGGCCTGTTGTCCATCGGGCGCTACATCTCGACCTTGCTCATGCTCATGGGCATGTTCGGGCTGATGTTCGAGATGCCGGTGCTCGGCTTCCTGCTGGCCAAGATCGGCCTTGTGCGCTCGGAGTTCCTCACGCGCAACCGGCGCTGGGCGGTAGTGGGCGGACTGGCGGCGGCCGCGATCATCACCCCGACCGGCGACCCGTTCAACCTCGCCCTTGTCGGCGTGCCGCTGATCGTGCTCTTCGAGCTGACCATCATCGTCGTGCGGCTGAGCCAACGTACTATTGGCCATGCAGCAGAAGATCCAGAGCCTACGAGTACGTATTGACGCCCTCAACCTCGAACTCCTCGCGCTGCTATCGGAGCGCGCGGCCCTGGCTGCGGAGATCGGCGCCGAGCAGAGGGCGCTGGGGACGTCGCAGTACGACCCGGTGCGTGAGCAGCGCATGCTCGAGGACCTGGTAGCGGCCAACGGGGGCCCGTTCGACGACGCCACGCTCAAGTCGCTCTTCAAGCAGATCTTCCAGGCCAGCATGCAGCTCGGCCAGACGCAAGAGAAGCGTTCGTACCTCACCTCGCGCAGTTCGAAACCGGTCGACAGCGTCGTGTCCGTCGGCGGCATCGAGCTCGGCAGCGGCCGCGCGCCGGTACTCATCGCCGGACCTTGCGCGGTCGAGTCGCGCGAGCAGGTGATGGCGGTCGCCGCGCATGTCGCCGCCAGGGGCGTAAGTCTCTTCCGCGGCGGCGCCTACAAGCCGCGCACGGATCCCTACAGCTTCCAGGGCCTGGGTGAGGAGGGCCTGCGCCTCGCGCGCGAGGCCTGCGACAAGCACGGCCTGAAGTTCGTCTCCGAGATCGTCAGCAGCGTCGACCTGCCGCTCTTCGAAGAGCACGTCGACCTGCTGCAGATAGGCGCGCGCAACATGCAGAACTACACCCTGTTGCGGGCCGCGGGGCGCAGCAGCAAGCCCGTGCTGCTCAAGCGCGGCCTGGCGGCGACGGTCGAAGAGTGGTTGATGGCCGCCGAGTACCTGCTGGCCGAGGGCAACCCCAACGTGATCCTCTGCGAACGCGGCATCCGCACCTTCGAGCGCTACACCCGCAACACCCTCGACGTCTCCGCCGTCGCGCTCGCCAAGCTCGAGACCCATTTGCCGGTGCTAGTCGACGTCACCCACTCCGGCGGACGGCGCGACCTGCTCGTCGCGCTCACCAAAGCGGGACTGGCGGTGGGCGCCGATGGCATCATGATCGAGGTGCATCCGAACCCGGCCGTAGCGCTCTCGGATCAGAAGCAGCAGGTCGACTTCGAGCAGTTCGACGCCTACCTCGAGAGCGTCGGCTACCACGGCACCTTGAGCAAGGAACGACTCGAGCTGTCGGGCTTCTAAAGGCAGCGGAAGGATCTAACAGGTTGGCGGGCTTCGACGATCTACTAAACTTCATGTTCCGCGCGGTCGACGTGGCGCCGCGCTACGAGGCCGAACGCTGCATCGTCGTCTCCCGTTCGTCGAGGACGGCCTGCAGCGCCTGCCACGACGCCTGTCCGCACGACGCGGTGCGCATCACCAACCGCGTGGCGATCGACCCGGTCGACTGCAGCGGCTGCGGCCTGTGCGTGCGGGCCTGCCCCTCGGGCGCGCTCGAGGCCAACACTGCCTACGCCGGCGGCGCGGCCATCCGCTGCTCGCAGGTGGCAGGAAGCGTTCAGAGCGTGCAGTGCCTGGCCAAGCTCGGCGCCACCGACGTGCTTCGCCTCGCCGGCTTGAGCGGCAAGGCGACCCTCGCGCGGGGCGCCTGTGCCGGGTGCAAGATCGGTTCGGCCGCCGTGCCTGCCGCCGTCGACCGGGTGGTGGCCGAGGCGCGCCAGCTCGCCGCGGTAGTTGGCCGAGAACTCGAGGTGGAAGTAAGGCAGACTGCGAGGCTCGACGAGTACGAGCCCGGTGAACGCCTTAGCCGCCGGCGGCTCCTCGGTGGCGGGGTACGCGGCGTCAAGCACGCCGCCAGCGACGCTCTCGCTCCGCTCGAGCGGATCCTGCCGGCGCCGGAGGTGGCGCCACGCCACGCCGACCTGCCCGAAGAGCACGCCAGGCGCCTGGCGCTGCTCGCCGCCGCCGCGCCCGAGTCGGAGACCTTGGTGCCGTTCCGCCTGCCGCGCGTCGCCGACGGCTGCATCATGTGTCCGCTTTGCACCAAGGCTTGCCCTACCGACGCCATCTCGCGCGACCTCAGCGCCGAAGTCGGGGTGTTGAAGGTCGACCCGCAGCGCTGCGTCGGCTGCGACGCCTGTGTCCCCGCCTGCCCAGTAGGGGTGATCGCGATGGACGACGCGGTCACCTGGGGTGAGCTCAAGGCGGGGCCGTACGAGGCGTTCGTGGCCACGCCGGAGCGACGTGCTCAAGGCTCTTTCCACCGCTGAGTGGCCTAGGGCGAACGCGACCCAAGGTCACGGCAGGGCGGGTCGGCGTCACCTTAAGATGACGCATGACGGTTGACGCCTGGGTGGTCGAAGCGGTGGAATCAACAGGTAGCAAGGGAGCCACCGTCCGAGAGATCCAGGGTTTCATCGACGAGAAGCACTTCGAGGAGCTCGCCATCGACACCATCGAGGCGTCGCTGGCCGGCCTGCTCGCTGACGGCCGCCTCGTCGAGGAGACCGGTCGGTATCATCCCGCGAAGCGCACCTCGAAGGAAGACGCCTTGAAGCGACTCTTCGGCGACGGTTGAAGACAACCCGGTTTGGAGCAAAAGATGAGCACCTCACAACTCGAGAACCGCGCCGGCGACGCCGGGCGCTCTGGTAACGAGCACGCCGCGACCGGCGCCGCCGGCCAGGACGGTCCGTCCTCGGCCTCGCCGCTCTCGCTGCACGACTTCTACGATCTCGACGCGCTCTACACCCGCGAGGAGCGACTCATACGCGACTCGGTGCGGGAGTACGTCCGCGCCGAGATGCTTCCTCACGTCGGGCAGTGGTGGCAGGACGGCGTCTTCCCTCGGGACCTGGCGGGCAAGTTCGGCGCCATCGGCGCGCTTGGCGTGACGCTTCCTGAGCGCTACGGCGGCGCCGAGGCGTCGTACAGCGCCTACGGTCTGGTCTGCCGCGAGATCGAATACGTCGATTCGGGCCTGCGCTCGTTCGTTAGCGTGCAGTCGAGCCTGGTGATGTACCCCATCTTCCGCTACGCCGCAGACCCCCTCAAGGCGCGCTGGCTGCCGCGGTTGGCGAGTGGTGAGGCCGTCGGCTGCTTCGGGCTCACCGAGCCCGACGCGGGCTCGGACCCCGGCTCCATGCGCACCCGCTGCAAGAAGGTCGGCGCCGAGTACGTGATCAACGGCGTCAAGCGCTGGATAACGTCCGGCTCGCGCGCCGACGTCGCGATTCTATGGGCCAAGGACGAGGACACCGGCGAGGTGCTCGGCTTCGTCGTCGAGACCGCCGGCGAAGGCTTCAAGGCGGTAGACATCAAGACCAAGGCATCGATGCGCGCCTCGGTGACATCTGAGCTCTACCTCGACGATGTCGTCGTGCCGGCGGGCAACCGACTCGAGGTCGTCGGTCTCAAGGGGGCGTTGTCGTGCCTCAACCAGGCTCGTTTCGGCATCGCCTTCGGGGTGTTGGGGGCGGCTCAGGCCTGTTTCGATGAGGCGGTCGCCTACGTCGCCGACCGGCCGGTGTTCGGCCAGCCGCTGGCGAGCAAGCAACTGGTCCAAGCCGACCTTGCCGACATGCTCGCCGAGATCACCAAGGGCAGCCTGCTCGCCTATCGCCTTGGCCGGCTCAAGGAGGAGGGCGCCGACCACCCAGCACGGGTCTCACTGGCCAAACGCGACAACGTCCGCTCCGCGCTTGGCGTGGCGCGCAACGCCCGAGACCTGCTCGGCGCCAACGGCATCACCACCGAGTACAGCGCGATCCGGCACATGCTCAACCTCGAGACGGTGGCGACCTACGAGGGCACCGACACCGTTCACACGCTCGTGCTCGGGCGGGCTATCACGGGCCTCAACGCGTTCTAGTGCCCTTCTAGCCTCAGCCGGCGGCCAGGCGGCCAAGCACCACCAGGGCGGCCATGGCCGCCGCGCGTGCCAGGTGGTTGGGCCAGACCACGGTACCGATGACGAGGCGGGCGTTGAGGAACGACGCGATTACGGTGAGGACGCAGCCGGCGAGAAGAATCCACCAGGCGCCCTCGAAGCTGAAGGCGTAAGCCACGCCCGCGACGGTCAGCACCGCCGCGGCCAGCATGAACAGCCTCGCGACCACGGCCCTGCGCCGGCTTACGGCCCAGGCGCCGAACACGTTGACGGCGCCCCCGGCCAACGCCAGCAGACATACCAGCAGTTGCACGTACGTCAGTCTACCGGCAAGTAGAGCAGCGAGTCGACGAGCCCGTCGGGACCAAGCGCTCGCTCCCACGGCCACGGCTCGACG
>DASROV010000237.1:0-4377 GCA_035646755.1 Trueperaceae bacterium
CGACCGCTGGTGGCGGCTGGTCGGCCGGCAGTCGTCGTTCGACGTCGAGCGGGGCGAAGCAGCGTTCGAGCGGCTGCTGGCCACGGCCGGCGTGACGGTAACCAGGTCGGTAACCGACGTTACGCCCTTGCTGTCGGCGCCCGGTGAGGTTACGGGGATCAGCTTCGTCACCCCTGGGGGCACGGTTCGCACGCTGCTGGGCGAGCAGGTGATAGACGGCAGCGCTGACGCGGACCTCGCCGCGGCCGCTGGCGCCGGCTTCGACCTTGGCTGGAACGCGTTCGGGGTCGACCTGCGCATGGCCGACACGCTGGTGTTCCGCGTCGCCGGCGTCGACTGGGGCGCGCTCACGCGTGGCGTCAACGAACGCGGCCCCGGCTACGCGGTGGCAAGGGGCACCGTCGTCTGGGGCCACTTCGGCGGCGTGCCTGCGCAGTATCGGCCCAGCCACCCCGGCCTGCGGTTGCGCGGGCTCAATCTCGGCCGCCAGGAGGACGGCACCGTGCTCGTCAACGCCCTGCTCATCTACGGCGTCGATCCGCTCGACCCCGAGAGCCGGGCCGAGGGCCGTGAGCGCGGTCTCGAGGAGGCGCCACTGGTGGTCGCCTACCTCGCCGAGCACCTCCCCGGCTTCGAGGACGCGGTCTTCGCCGGGGGGGCCGACGAGCTGTACGTGCGCGAGAGCAGGCACCTGCGAGCGGCTTGCATGCTGCGAGCCGACGACGTGTTCGCCAACAACGTGACGGCGTTCGACGTCGCCGCCGGCGGTTACCCCCTCGACGCGCAGACCTTCACCCCACACGACTCGGGCTTCGTGTTCGGGGTCCCCGACATCTACGGCGGACGACTGTGCATGCTGGTCCCAGCAGGCGGTCCGTCGGATCTCTGGGTCGTTGGTCGCAGCGCCGGTTACGACCCGGTCGCGTTCGCCAGCGCCCGCGTGGTGCCGTTCGGCATGGCCATGGCGGAAGCGGCCGGGGTGGCGGCCGCGATGGCCGCGAGCGAGGGCATCGGAGCCCATACCGCGGCCACCGACGGCGGCGTGATCAGCGCGGTGAGGAGCCGCCTAGCCGAGCGTGGCGCGTACCTGCCCGACGTCGCCCCACGGGCCGCCGTGGGGCCGAGTTCCCACGCCCACTACCAGGCGTTCCGCACCCTGGTGAGTCGCGGCCTCACCGTCGCCGGCTACGACAACGACCCGAGGCTCGACAGGCCGGTGACGGTGCTGTCTTTCGCCTACCTGCTTAGCAACGTCGCCACCCGCTTCCACTACCGCGCCGACGTCGGGCAGACCTTGGTCGCCGTCGCCCTCGAGGCCGTCGCGGGGGACGGTGATGCTCCACTTGATGCGCGCGTGGCGGCGTTGGTCACACACGCCGCGGCCTGCGCACTGGCCGCCTGCCCTCCCGACGGTTGGTCGGGCCTGGCTGAGGCCGGCCTCACCTGGCGGGCGACGGCGCCCGCTGGGCAACTTGACCGCGGCGAGGCCTACGCGCTCGCTGCAGCGCTGGCCACCTACGGCGGGGAGCGTTGACGACGGCGTCAGTGACCCTGTTGCAGTGAGGCGATGAACTGAGCGGCGGTGCGTCCCGAGTAGCCGTTGCCCCACTCCGCGAAGCGAATGGCGGCCTCGGCCAGCGCGGGGTGCTCGAGCCGTTGGCGCCTGGCGAGCTCTCTCACCAGCTCGAGGTAGCGCCGCTGCCCAGCATCGGGGAAGGTGATGGTGAGACCGAAACGGTCAGCAAGGGCCAGCTTCTCGTGCTGCGTATCCCAGCGGTGGACATCGTCGTCGAGCGGGTCGGGACGGTCACCGAAGCGCTCCTTGAGCAGGTGCCGCCGGTTGCTGGTCGCGTAGAGCGCGACGTTGCGAGGCCGGCCCGACAAGCCGCCCTCGAGGAGCGTCCGCAGCGGCCGGTAGCCGACGTCGCCCTCCTCGAACGAGAGGTCGTCGACGAACAGCACGAAGGCCTTGGGACTGTCGCGCAAGCGCTCGAGTAACTCGGGCAGGTCGGCCAGCTCCTCCAACGGCAGCTCTACCAACCGCAGGCCGTCGTCCTGGTAGCGAGTGAGCAGTCCGCGCACCGCCGTCGACTTGCCGCTGCCGCGCGGACCGTAGAGCAGCACGTTGTGCGCGTTGCTGCTGCGCAGCAGCGCTTCGGTATTCGCCTGCAGGCGGCCAAGCTGCTCTTCGAGCCCCACCAGGTCCTCGAGCCTGGCGGCGGCCGGCGACCGCACCGCCTCCAGGCGCCCACGACGCCAGCGCAACGCCCCATGGACGGCCGCCGGCCCCCCACCGTGGCGGACCAAGCCAGCAAGGTAAGTGGTCATCAGCTCCGCGACGGGCGCGGCCAACAGCGCCTCGCGCAGGGTCAGCACGGCCGCGTCGCTAGCGGCCGGCGCCAGCCGCTCCAGCCCGGGCAGGTCGAGGCTCGTCGCCGCGCTGGTCTCGCCCCTTAGGTCGCGGCGCGCAGCCGCACTCAGGGTGCCAAGATCTCGCTCGAGGAGCGCGCACGCGCCGGCTGGCAGTCCGCCTACTGAGTCCTGTGTAGCCGGTTTGGCGAAGGGCGGCTCGCCGGTAGCGAGTGCGTACGCGATCGCGCTGCTCAGATCGGCGTGTCCGGCTCGCACCAGCTCTCGAGCCACGGCGGCGTAGGCGCCGAGCAACTCCTGGCCCGGCTCGACCAACACCGCGGCCAGCCGCTGGTAGGCGAACCACCAACGCTCGGCGGCCAGCCGGTGCGGCAGGAAGAGGGTGATCACGCCGATGATCGCAGCGCCACCGGGCCCGACCCGCCAGCCGCGGTCGGCGCCGGTCGCCGCGGCAACGCCGCGAGCAGCTCGCTCATCGCCTTCTCGCCGCTAGCGATGGCCTGCGGGGAGCGGTGGAAGTCCCACCAGGCGATGTTCGGCTCTATCGACAACAGGAACGAGCCGCGCGGCGATCGCACCGGACGGCTGTAGGAGCGCATGGAGACGGCCATGCCCTTGATGATCTGGCCGAACGGGCCGCGCGGGTCGATGCGGGCGGCGTGACGGTAGAAGGAGCGGCCGCGGCGCGAGGCGGCGAAGCGGCGCACGGTGCGGATGAAGCGCGAGCGCGAGACGTCGACACCGGCGTGGACGCCGATGTGGGTGTCGGCCGGTAGGGCGGCAAGCGCCCTGAACGGTACGGTCTCCACCAGGCCGCCGTCGATGAGAACGCGCTCGTCCAACCGCACCGGCGCGAACAGGCCGGGCAGCGCGCAGCTCGCCCTCACTGCGTCGGCGATTAGCCCCGAGCGCAGCACGGTGAGCTGGCCGTCGGTAAGGTCGGTGCAGGCGATAGCAAGCGGCAGCCGGACGTCATCGAAGGTCGCCCCGAAGAAGAACTTCCTGTCGAGCCAGTCGGCGAGCCGCTTGCCGCGGATGAGGGCGCCCTCGTGAAGCCCGAAGTCGAACGCCTGGCTCCATAGCTCGCCGATGTCGGCCGAGCGGATTATCCTCTCGAGCTCGAGCGCGTTGCCGCTTAGCGCGTAGAGAGCGGCGATGACCGCGCCGTAGCTGGTGCCGGCGACGGCGCCAACGCTGGCGCCCGCGGCTTCGATCGCCTTCAGCGCGCCGACGTGCACCATGCCCCTGGCCGCACCGCCGCCGAGCGCAACGCCGATCACCCGGTTCGCGGCCCGTGATCCGCCGTGTGCGACTGACGTCGACATGGCGCCAATGGTACACCGACGAGGCCCGGCCGCGGTCACCCCATTGACCATTCTTTCTCGCGCTGGACGCTGTTTCGCTGCTTCCGGCGGTCGCCGGGAAGGGGCTTGGACCGGGTCCGGCGATGGTAGACTCTAGGCTGCATGTCGGCCCTCTACCAGCGCGCCAGGCCCGTCACTTTCGCCGAGGTCGTGGGGCAGGAGCACGTAAAGGACGTCCTAGCGGCCGCGGTTAAACGCGGCCGTACCGGGCATGCGTACCTGTTCTCGGGCCCGCGCGGGGTCGGCAAGACCACCACGGCGCGGCTGCTGGCCATGGCGGTCAACTGCGACTTCGAGGATCCGGCCGGCCGGCCGTGCGGCGTCTGCGAGTCATGCCTGCTCGTGCAGGCCGGCTCCCATCCCGACGTCGCCGAGCTCGACGCGGCCTCGAACAACTCGGTCGAGGACGTGAGGGATCTGCGTGAGCGGGTGAGCCTGGCCAGCCTGCGTGGCGGCAAGCGCGTGTGGATCCTCGACGAGGCCCACATGTTGAGCAAGGCGGCCGCCAACGCGCTGCTCAAGACCCTGGAGGAGCCACCACCGGGCCTGGTGTTCGTGTTGGCGACGACGGAGCCCGAGAAGCTGCCCGCCACGATCTTGTCGCGCTGCCAGCACTTCCGCTTCCGGCGCTTGACCGACGACG
>DASROV010000238.1:0-2264 GCA_035646755.1 Trueperaceae bacterium
CCTGGGCCAGCTGGTTCTCGGCCTGCTTCACCTGCAGGCGCCGCAGCGCCAACTCCTCGCCGTCGACGCGCTCGCTGCGTGCTACCGCGTCGCGGGCCTGCTGAGCGGCGCTCTGGGCCTGGGCGTACTGCGCCTCGAGGCCCGCCAACTCGGTCGCGGCCACGGCGCCCAGCTCGAACAGCTGCCGCGCCTCCTCGTACTGCCTACGGGCCAGCTCGAGGTTCGCCTCCGCCGCGCGCAGCGCAGCCCTTGCCTGGTCGACGCCCTCGCCGCTGGCGCGCTCGGCGGCGGCGAGGTTGATGCTGGCGGTATCGCGGGCGATGCGGGCGTTCTCGACCTGTAAGCGCAGGCTCGCATCATCGATCTTGATGACGGCCTGGCCGGCCGCCACCACGCCGCCCTCGCGCACGAGCACGCGGTCCACCTGGCCGCTTACGGTGGCCGCGACCTGGGCGTCACGCGACGGTTCGATCGTCACCGAGGTCGTCCGCCCCGTCGTGACCGCACCCAGCGCCGCCGTCACCGCGTTCACCTGCCTGGCCGCGGCGACTTGCTGCGCAAGGGCCGCTGGCGCCAGTAGCACGCCGATTAGCACAGCGACGCTGGTCAGCCTGAGGAGCCCGCCCTGTTTCACCGCCGCACTGCGGTGACCGCGGGAGCGAGACCGAGGTCGTGCATGGTGGCGGCCTGCAACCGCAGCAGCGCCAAGAGGTGCTCGTGCCTCGCCCCCAACAGTTCGAGGTGTTGCTGTCGCACCTCGAGAGCGACCCGGTCGAGTTCGATGCGCGAGATGAGCCCGCCCTCGAGCCGCGCGCGTTGCAGTGCCAGCCGCTCCTCGGCGGCCGCAACCCGCTCGGCCGCGACGGTGTGCCGGTCGGCGCTGGTGCTTGCCTGCAGGTAGGCGTTTCGCGCCTGCAGTGCGAAGCCGCGGCGCGCTTCGCCCACCAACTCCTCCGCGGTGCGCAATTGGGTCTTGGCGCTCTCGATCTGCGCCTCGGACGCGTATGCCGGATCCAACAACTCCACGCCCGTGCGGGCGAGGGCGACGCCCTGCCTGGCCTGGAGCAGCGTCGGGTGGTCGTCGAGGTTGGCCACGACCACTTCGAGGTCGGGCAACACGACGAACACGCCGTCGTGTACAGGCTCGAGCTCGGCGGGGTCGACCTCGCTCCCGATCATGCCCTCGAGGTTCGACCCGGCCACGTCGAGTCCGCTGGTGGCGGCCTCGACCGCTTGCCGTGCCTCCTCGACCGCGATCTCGGCGTCGCGTACATCAAAGCTGGTGGCGCCGCCGTTGTCGAAGCGGATGTTCGCGACCATCAGCGCGGTCTCGCTTAGCGCGAGGGCGCTGCCGGCCAGCTCGGCTTGCGCCCTGCCCTGCAGCACGCCGGTGTAGGCCTCGGCGACCTCAAGGAGCGCGGTGAACAGCGCGTGTCGATGTTGAGCCTCGAGGAGTTCGACGCCCTGATTTGCCTGCAGCAGGTCCATGCGCAGGGCCAGTGGGTCGGCCTCGACGCGGACCAGCTTGTTGCTGGCCGTGAGTAGCTCCAGCCGGGTGGTGATGGCGTCGGGCCTCGCGGGTGCGCTTCGCCACGCGTCTTCGAGGCCGAGCGCGCTGGCGTGTGCCGTGAGCAGCGCGAAGATAATCAGTACCGCTGTTGATAGTAGTCGTCTCATCTTGCGTCAGCCTCCGGTGTTGCGGTTAACGGAAGTGCGTAGAACTCGTACAGGTCGAGCGTGCTGCGCAGCACGCTCAAGCGCGCAGCGTGCAGGTCGACCTGTGCCCGCGTTAGCGAGAGCGCGTCGCTTTGCAGCTCGAGCGGTGCGGCGATACCGACCTCGACGCGAGCGCGGCTCTCTTCCAGGCGGGCACGCGCGTCGGCGTACCGGTTCTCGGCCAGGACCTCGGCCCGTTCAGCCTGCGCCAGGGCGTTCGCCAGTGCTCGCGTCTGAAGCTCGGCTCCCTGACGAGTCGCCTCCAGGCCGAGGCGCGCCGCCTCGAGCTGCGCCTCAGCGGCGTCGAGCGCCGCGAACGCCTCTGGCGAGAGCGACCAAGCAACCCCGACCGTCAACGCGCCCCGTATCTCGGTCTGGGGGAAGGCGCGACCTTGGGCCTCATGACTGAAACTGACGTTCGGCTGGAGCGTGCGCGATTCGATGGAGACCGACAGCGTGTCGTGGTCGCCGAGGTTCCAGCTGTAACCAGCCTGCGCTGTGGGCAGCAGGGCCCGCTGGGCTCCGCGGGGCGCGAGTTCGGCCAGCCG
>DASROV010000239.1:0-3298 GCA_035646755.1 Trueperaceae bacterium
TATCGGGGCGTACGGAGCCTGGGGGGAGAAGACGGTAAACGGCCAGGTGCGCGAGGGGATACTGCGCATCAGCTACCTGATCGACCCACATGGTCTGATCGCACAGTCCTGGCAAGTGGAGGATCCCGAGTCTCACGCCAGAGATGTACGTGAGGCGCTGAAGAGGCACGCCAGCGGCGTCACGGCATAAGCGCTTGCCCCAACCCCGTTGAGCGAGCTGGTCGCTCGGCTTGGCGTCCGCGGCTAGCTCGGTTGCTCCCGGCAGATGGTGCTGGGGCCAGCGTGGCAGACGCTGCCGTGCCCCATCGCGCCGCTATGAGCGTGATCGAGTGCTCGAACGAGCGCCCGAACGCGAGCGCATACGTGCCCTAGGCTTGCGTCTGTGACACGGTTCTGGCGGGGTTCTGGGCGGCGAGGTCGTGCAAGTGGGGAAGGAGCGGTACCGATCTGAGGGCGGGTGCCGAGTTTCTTATCTCGGTTCCAAGTGGCCGCAGGAGGGCGTCGCCCCAGGGTCTGGAGCGCCGGGTTGGCGTCTTTCGCGATATCATGCTCGATGGTCGGCAGACCGGTCTTACGCTCCGTCGGTACCGAGCTCATCCCGTTGCCAGTCGCGCCCGAACCGAGGGCACTCTCCTCTGGAGGGTCGCCGCCACGCTGCAGAAGCTATCGACATGTGTGACTTGCGGGCTGTGGCGTTGCCGCCGCTGGCGTGGGTTCGGTTAGGTCGAAGTGGGAATCGTGAGGTACTTCGTGTGAAAAATGGGAAAGTGCAGGTACTTCATCCCCGACGTGACGGCCGGACGCGGCCATCGGGAATGGGGAAGGGAGGGAACTTGCTTGCGGTTCTCCGGCCCATACGGGAAAAGAGCGGTACTCAAGTCGTGGCGATGTCCTGCTTCTCGCGGCATGGTCCGTGTGAGCTTGCCGTGATCCCTCCGTTTCGTGCTCACCCGAAATGGTAGCCGCGAACGTGGATCGGCCCGGGCATCTCGGCGAGCTTCACAGCCTTGAGCGTGAGTTGATGGCCTGTGTCCTCGACGACGCCGTCGACCACCAGCATGGAAGCGTCGCGCAACAGCATGCGTTGTTCGTCCCACAGGTCGGGGGAGATGATCACCTGCGCTCTCACCGGACCGTCCTCGATCACGAAGAACGCGAAGCCCTTGGCGGTGCCCGGACGTTGGCGGCCCACCACGAGCCCCGCGGTAAGGACGCGGGTCTTGCGCGGGGTGCGCCGTAGCCGCAGCAGTGGGATACAGCCGAGCTCCTTCAGTTGGTCACGGACCAGGTCGACGGCGTGGATCTCGAGCGTGCTCATGCGGGTCGTCTGGTAGTCCCACACGAACCGCTCCGGCACGCTCAAAGGGGGCAGCTCGGGCGGTGTGACGGGTGCCGCGAACAAGGCAAGCGAGCCGGCCGGCTGGGAGTTCGCCATGACGCCAAGGCGGAAGAGCGCCTCGCGTCGCGGCTGGGCCGCGTCAACGGCGCCGGCGCGCACCAGCGCCTCGAGCTCGTCGCGACCCAGTTCAACGCGCTGGTAGAGGTCGTCGACGTCGCGATAGGAGCCGTGGGAGAGGCGCTCCAACATCACCTCCCTGGCCGCCTCCTCAGAGACGCCCGTTATGGCGGATAGGGGAGGGCGGATAGCCTTGACAGCGCGCGCTTGACTGGCGCGGTCCGAGAGGCCCGCGTGGCCAGTGTCGGTGATGCGCTCGACACGGAAGTGCGCGCCGCTCAGGTTGATGTCGAACGGTAGGAACGGCACGCCCCAGTCGCGAGCCTCGTGCCGTTTGGTCTGCCGCGACCACATCCCCGGCTCCTCGCTGAGGATGGCGGCCATGTACTCAGCCGGGTAATGCACGCGTAACCAACCGCTGGCGTAAGCGTGCAGCGCGAACGCCCAGGCGTGTGATTCGGCGAAGCCGAAACCCTGATAGCCCTTGACGGCGTCGAATACGCTCGTCGCCTCCTCGCGGGTAGCGTCCACGTGACGCCTAGCGCCCTCGATGAACCGCTCCCTGTCGGGCTCGATGTCTTCCGTGTCCTGCCAACTCGAAACCTTCTTGCGGAAGCGGTCGGCCTCGATCCAGTTCATGCCGGCGAAGTGCACGGCTATGCGCAGCACGTCCTCCTGGAACAACAGCACGCCGTAGCTCTTGTTCAACACCGGTTCGAGCGACGGGTGCCAGTAGGTGACCGGCTCCAACCCCTGTCGGCGCCGCAGATACGGGTGGACCGTGCCCGACTGGATCGGGCCCGGCCGGATTAGGGCGATCTGGTGGGCGAGGTCCTTGAGGTTGCGGCTGCGCATGACCCGGCTGGTGTGTTGTTGGCTGGGGCTCTCCACTTGGAACAGGCCGAGCGTCGCGCCCTCGGAGATCAGGTCCCAGACTCGCTCGTCGTCCGGTAGGTCGGCGAGGTCGAGCCATACCGCCTCTAGTCGGAAAACTTCTTCGCGGGCTCGCTCCAGCGCCGCCAGCATGCGCAGACCGAGCAGGTCCAGCTTGATAAGACCCATGGCCTCGGCGTCGTCTTTGTCGAGCTGCAGCAGCTTGATGCCGCCGCTCGAGCGTTCCAGCGGGGAGTAGTGGGTGAGCGGGTCGCGTGCCAACACCACCCCGCCCGAGTGCGGCGCCAAATGACGGACGTGCTTGCGCTCCATCATGCTGAGCAGCTTCAAGAACGCCTCGGCGACGGGTGCGTCCCCCAGCACCTCGCGTATGGCGACCTCGGCACGCTCGGCGGCCGCGGGCCTGAGCCCGCGGAAGTCACGGCCCAACGCCTTGGTAAGGCGGTTGCGCAGCTCCGGCGGCATGCCAAGCGCGCGCCCCAGGTCCTGGATGGCCAGCGGCATGCGGTAGGTGATCTTGTTGCACACCATCGCCTCGGTAGTGGCGCCGAAGCGCTCCTCGACCCAGGCCAGCACCTCGTCGCGTCGCGCCGACGAGATGTCGATGTCGACGTCCGGCATGGTCGTCTTGCCGGTGTGAAGGAAGCGCTCGAAGAGCAGGTCGTGCTTCATGGGGTCGGCCTTGGTGATGCCGAGCAGGTAGCAGGCGATGCTGGCCGCGGCCGAGCCGCGCCCGGCGGCGAGGATGCCGTGATGCCTGCAGTAGTCGGTGACCTCGGCGGCGACGAGGAAGAAATCGGCCAGGTCCAACGCGCGGATCGCGCTCAACTCCGTCTCCAGCCGTTGGCGCGCGGCCACCATTGCTTCGCCCTCGTAGCGTTGCAAGAGCGCCGCGTAGCAGCGTTCCTCAACGTGTTGTTCGGCGGCGCCTCACACCACCCAAGGCCC